>JAEUUX010000198.1 GCA_016787295.1 Chitinophagales bacterium | reverse complement strand
GTTTTGAACTACTTCTTTCATGTTTTGAACTACTTCTTTCATGTTTTGAACTACTTCTTTCATGTTTTGAACTACTTCTTTCATGTTTTGAACTACTTCTTTCATGTTTTGAACTACTGTTCTATTTTATCTATTTTGTGGGAAAAAAACTGTTTTTGCTGTAAAAAATAACGATATTTTTGTTCGAATGGCGAAGCGCGTTAGGGATGCGGAGGGTGGCGTTAGCCAGTGCGGAGAGCAACGCAGCACCAAGCAAAGCGAAGCCCGTAGCAGCCCGACCCGCAGGGAAACGCCCCAAAAAAACAATGTGTTATTATCGGGCTATTTAATCAAAACAGAACATTACCAGATCGAAGCTATTAGTTATTTCGAAGAATCTTCAAAATAAGCGACCAGAGCATATTCATGTTTTTTGCAGGTCAAAGGCACAAAAAAATACCTTTTACCTACAGCAAAGCAGATAAAAGGTAGAATGTGGAATAAATTTGATAACGACATTATTAAGTGGTATTTCTGAAAATAGCAATGATAAGAAGGTATTCAAATAAACCCTGAAAGGGTGATAGGTTTATAGCAAAAAAACGGAGCAAAAAAAGGTATAAACCCCGACGGGGTGAAATGTGTCATGTTTTGTCGAATAATGTGTCACCCCGTCGGGGTTTATGTTAATTATTCTATTATTTTGAGGCTATAAACTTGTCACCCCGTTGGGGTTATTATTGTTTTTAACTTGTAATCTTGTCAGCTAATTGGTTTGTTTTGATAGTAACAAATAACACCTTAATAAGGTCATTATCAGATTGTCATTATCAAAATATTATTTCGCATTTGTCATTTTTTTAGAACAACACAAGCTAAAACTACTTTTTAATGTCGTTATCAAAATATAAAAATTATCCTTGGGGATACTTCATTTTAATGTTGTTATCAAAGTAGATGAGTAACAATTTTGGAAATACTGTTATTATCTTGTGCTTTAAAGATCTACATTAAAAATAACTCACATACCCCAAATGCACCCGCGCCGCCCGCAACTGAAAAGGCAATAGAGGTGTTTTACCGATGGCATAACTCAAACCAAAGACACCTGCTTTGGTATCCAATTGTAGCCCTAAACCTGTGCCATAATAAACCGCTGGCGTTTGGGTACTGCCTTCGCTCTGGTCGGCAATATAGGCAGCATCACCAAAGGTGAAAAAAGTGGCATTTTTTGCGAGCATAAAGCGATATTCGGCGGTCAAGAGATGATAATGTGTTGCCAAAATAGATTGTTCGTCAAAACCACGCAAAGTTTTTCCACCGCCCAGACGATATGTTTCGTTCTTGAACAAGCGTTTTGCTAACAGATAACCTCCACGCAATTGTGTTTTGATGGTACTGCGTTTTCCGATAGGCGAATACCGCGCTACCTTGTATTGCAGTTGTGTTTGGAGGCGATTTTGATTGAGGGAGTCGTAGGTGAGTGAGAAATCTTTGCCTGCCAATTCGCCCAACTCCAGAATGCGGTTGTTAGTCACCACTTTCTTTTGTCCCACACCAAGACTCGACCACACCTGCCAGCCACGTCGTGGATTGAGGCGATAATCTAATTTTTCCCATTGTTGTTCAATACCATATTGCTGTATTTTGTAATCCAAATTGGCTGGTAATTGGAGGGTACTCACCAAACGGATGCTATCCACTCCCAACAAGACAGCGTTTTGTGTTTGCCAAAACACCTTGAGGTAATTGTTGCCTTTGAGGAGGTATTGCAGCGCCAACACGCCCAATACTTCGCGCGAGGTGGTGTCGCGCAACTGTAACTCAAATCGGGCATCACCTCCAAAGGGTAAAGTAGGGAGATAGGGATACAGAAAATGGGCTTTGAATTGGCGTGATTGGTTCTGAAAACTTTTGAAGTTGATTTCTATGGTTTCGCCCGCTCCCAAGGCATTTTGTAAACCCAAATCGCCTTCGCCCGTAATGTCGTAGCGTGTGCGTTGTGTCGCACCGCCCGCTACCGATTCGTTGCGTGGCACCACTCCCAACAATACATCAAATCGACTATTGCGTTGACGTTTTAAGGACAAATATATTTCGGCTCGATCGGCAACAAATAGAATTTGTGTGGGCTTTTCAGTACGCAAAAAAGTTAGTTCATTCAAACGTTGGTCAATTTCTTGTAAGCGCGATTCGTTGTAGCGTCCGCCAAGTTTAATACCCAAGTAACGTTGTAAAAAATTGCGCGATAAACGCACATCACCGCGATACCGCAAACTATCGTATAATATCATTGTTTGTTTGTCGATGACCAATTCGGCGCTTAATTTTCCTTGTTCGTCTATTCCAACATTGGTCAAACCCACTTTTGCAAAAGGATAGGCATGGTTTTCGGCATAGCGTAACAAGCGTTCTTGTAACTGCTGCCATCTTACAAAGCTCATAGAGGTGTTGGTTTTGTAGCCAACTGCCTGTAACCAATAGACATCGTTGGGTGAGGTTTGGAGGCTATTGATGGTATAACTTTTGCCCACAAAAATATAGGCATCGAGCTTGTGGTTTGACCATGCCAAACTGTCGATACTACTACTCCAATAATCTTTTTGTTGCAATAATTTCATTTGTTCGTCCAATGTGGCCAATAAAGCAACACTATCTTTTTGTTCAAAAATCTGTGTTTTTAAGGTTTGGCTATCGCTCAAATGCAATTGTAGCGTATAGTTTTGTGCAAACAAGTTGTGATTAACACACATTGTCGCCATTCCCCACAAAAAATATATCCAATTATAACGATTGACACAGAAATTACTCATGGTGTTTTTTTGCAGACAAAGATAAGGGTTTTGCCAATAAAATGGGTTCATTGGATTAAAAAATAGTGACTGGATTTGCTTATTGAGGCTAAAAACGTTTGCACAACGAGACAATATCTTGATAAACTGCTTTTTGGAGGCGTTAAAACAGCCTGACAATTTAGAAAAAAAACTATTTAAAAAAAATTTTAAGCTATGTGTGACTTTTTGTACTATTTCTTGTCTTAATGCGTGAATGAGTGTAGTGATTGAAGTAGCATAGTTTTGGAAGGATGCGCTGTGAGGCGCGTCCTTTTTCTTTTTTTATGGAATTGCTAAATTTTTGTCAAAAAAAACAGCCCTATTTGTCCATGTTTAGACAGATAGGGCTATTTTAGGATAGATACAAATCGGTTTAGTTGCCCGATTCGCCATCTTTTTTATCTTTTTTCATCATGTTTTCGGTCAGGACGGTTCCTTTAAGGGTCACTTGTTTGGTGCCTGCATTGGTTAAAATAGTGACAACTTTTGTTTGTTCTCCTACTTTACCTTTGGTATCGAACATAACATGTATTTTATTGGATTGTCCGGGCATGATAGGTTCGAGAGGAATATCAGGAATAGTGCAACCACAAGTAGATTTAGCGTCTTCGATAAGCAACGGTTCTGTTCCCGTATTTTTGAACCCAAAGTTGTGTTCTATTTTTGTGCCTACTACAACGGTTCCAAATTCGTAAGTGGTTTCGTCAAAGGAAATGGCGGCAGATGATTTAGCAACTCCTTTGTAGATAGGTTGTTCTTCGGCAGGAGATGTGGTCACGGTGTTTTCTTTTACGGCTAATTTGTTGCCTGCTTTTATGTCTTTGATATTGGCTTTGGCATCGGTTGCTGTGGGAGGAGGTGTTGAGCTTGTTTTGGTTAAAGCAGTTTGGGGTTTGGGTAATTTTGCTTTAGTTGGTACATGCTGCACTTTTGCTGTTGCTGCCACATTGGGTTCTGCTACTTCGGTAGGCGGAGTGGTGACATTGGCATCAGTGTTTGTTACAGTTGTTTCGGTGGGTGCAACAGATTCGGTAGTGGGTGTTATGGTAGTTGTTTCTTCTGCTACAATATTATTGGTTGTAGTATTGGCTGGTTTGGTATCTTTCTGACAAGCCCAAAGCAGGAAACTCGCCAAAAATAGTAATGGTAAAAGGGATAAAATACTTCGGTTCATGGTAAAAATTTTAGAAATTGAAAAAGGGAAAACAGGAATGTTACTTTAGCACCGCAAAGGTACGTTATTTTGTTCATATTTGTCTATTTTAGAGCTTGACATATCTACAAAAATGACAAAATTTTGTTTACAGCCTTTATTTTCTATTTTTATAAGGTTTTAAGCTGGATTGGGCAAGACTTTCTTGACCCGTAACAACAATTCGTTGAGATTGATAGGTTTTTTTACAAAGTCGGCTGCACCCTCTTGAAAGGCTGTTAGTATGACTTCATTTTGGTCAAGGGCAGATATGATGATGATAGGCAATTTGTTGTTGATGCGTTTCATGGCGCTCAACAACTCGATACCTGATATATATGGCATCATAATATCGGAGATAATAAGGTCAAAATTTTCTTCCATGATAGTGTCCAAAGCATCTTGGGCATCGGTGGTAGCAAATACCTTATAGCCATTTTTGACAAGCATATTTTTGATGGCTTGCAACATAATTACATCGTCGTCTACTACAATGATTTTCATATTAAGTTAGGGCTTTTTAATAGTTACAGAATGAAAATAAAGATAGGAGTGTTTTTTGAAGTGGAATAAAGATGTTTATTTAGGCGGTTGTTCGCAAGATGTTTAACTCGGCTTCGAGTTCTTGGGCAGCCGCTGTACAAGTTTTTTGGAGGTCGCGCACCCAATCTCCGATAAGGTGTAAATTTTTTCGTTCGTTGGAGCTATATTCGATGTTGCGTGCTACATCTACGGTGGCATCGAGTCCCATATAGGCGCAAGTAGATTTCATTTTGTGGGCAGCGGCTCGCAGTTCCTGCCAATTTTGGGCTTCGTACATGCTACTAACTCGCTCCAATTCTTCGGGTAAGCCGCTCAAAATGGTTTCGAGCATAGAAATTTTTATTTGTGCATCGCCTCCCGACAATTCCTCGAGGTAGGTAAGGTC
This sequence comes from Chitinophagales bacterium, assembly GCA_016787295.1. Lineage (GTDB taxonomy): Bacteria > Bacteroidota > Bacteroidia > Chitinophagales > UBA2359 > JAEUUX01. Next base: position 3,514 of record JAEUUX010000198.1, on the reverse strand, counting down.
GGTGATGTGTTTGGTGTTTGCGTTATGGGAGGAATTTCCTTGTTCGTGTGAAAGGGTAACAGAAGCATTGGCATCGGTTTGGGAGTCTAATTTGCCAAATTGCCTCAATATTTTGTTTATTTTGGCGAACATAACGGTGGGATTAATGGGTTTGCTAATAAATTCGTTCATGCCTACCTCAAAACACTTGGCTGCGTTGGTATTAAATGCGTGGGCAGTCATGGCAATAATAGGTATGCTTCTGATGGGTTCGGGTAGTTGTGTTCTGATGTGTTGGCTGGCTTGATAACCGTCCATGATGGGCATCGAAATGTCCATGAGTATTAAGTCATAATGTGGGTCTTGCAATAGTTTTTCTATGGCAATTTGTCCATTATCTGCCACCTGTAGTTGAATTTTCGGAGACCACCGTTGCAAAATGCCTTTTACCACTGATTGGTTCAGTAGATGGTCTTCCACCAATAAAATGCGAATAGCTTGGTCGATGGGTTGTGTTAAATTGGGGTCATCTTTGGGAATATCCTCTGCTGTATATACCCACACATTTTCGGTATTTAGCACTGGTGTGGAGGTATTGGAATTTGTAGCAGATGTTGATACATCTTGTTCGTGAGTGGTTTTGAATACTATTTCGAAACTAAAAGTAGAGCCGATGCCCACTTGACTGTGCAAAGACAATTGTCCGCCAAATAGTTCTACCAATTTTTTGGCAATAGACAAACCCAAACCTGTGCCACCATAGAGGCGAGTAGTGTTGGTGCTGGCTTGTGCAAAACTTTCGAAAATATATTGTTGTTTTTCTGATGGAATGCCAATGCCTGTATCTTTGACCGCAAAATGGACTTTAACATTTTTGGGATTTTCCTCCAAAACTTGACAACGGATAGTCACTTCGCCATGATGTGTATATTTGATGGCATTACTCACCAAATTGTTGAGAACCTGCAACAAACGTGTTGAGTCACCAATAACCATTTTGGGAAGGTCAATGTCTATTTGTGTGAAAAGGCTAATACCTTTGTCACGGGCATTGTATTTGTAAGTTTGCACCACTTCTTGTAGTAGTTCTGCCAAGTTAAATGGCTGTTGTTCGAGCTCGAGTTTGCCCGATTCCATTTTGGAAAAGTCCAAAATATTGTTGATAAGTTTAAGTAATGTTTCAGACGATATTTTTAGGTTGTCTAAGTATTCTTTTTGTTTGCTGTCCAAATCTGTTGTTTCCAATAAATGTGTCATACCAATAACAACATTCATTGGTGTTCTAATTTCGTGACTCATATTGGCTAAAAACTGCTCTTTGATAGAAGCCGAACGTTCTGCAATTTCTTTGGCTTTAATGAGGTCTTGGGTGCGTTTGAAAGGTGTAATATCGTGTATGATGCCATTATAGCCTTTCACTTCGCCGTCTATGGATAGCCATTGAGTAGCAGTGATGAGGCAGTCCAGAATGTTGCCATGTCTGTCGGCAAGTTGTACTTCAAAATCTTTGATAGCAATTTGTTCGGTAATAGATGTGGTCAAAATATCATATTGTTCTTGGTCAACAAAAACATCTTTGAATGTAATAGCTCCCAAATCTTCGGCGTTTCGGTCTAATAACTTGACCAATGATTGATTGAACTCGACCAACTTGCCTGTGGTTGTACAAATGAATATACAGTCTTGCGATTGCTCGAAAATAGTACGATAGCGCTCCTCACTTTGTTTCAGTTTGTCGCGCTGAATTTTGGAAGTGGTGATATCTTGAATAGTACCCACCACTTTGGGCATACCATTGTATTCGTCAAAATCCAATTGTCCTTGTTGGCGCAAGTATTTGGTTTTTCCGTCGGGCAGTTGTATTTTATATTCGACACTAAAGTCTTCTACAGCTAATCCATTTATTAGATGTTCAAGCTGGACGGTGAGTGAGGTTCTATCTTGGCTTGATGCCAATGCCAACAATTTTTCCAAACTTGGTGTGGTATGGTTAATGTCGTATTCCAATATGCGAAAAATTTGCTCCGACCAATACATTTTTTGACTTTCTATATCAAATTCATAATTACCAATGTTGGCTAATCGTTGGGCTTGAATAAGTCGTTTTTCGGAGGCACGCAGGTCGCGCGCCGAATGTTCTAATTGGTTGAACATACGACGACGTTGTATGGCGTGCATTACCGAGCGAACTAAGGTAATAGCCGTAATTTCGCCTTTGACCAAATAGTCTTGTGCGCCTGCTTTAATGGCATCTAAACCTATCGTTTCGGTGCTATCATCGCCAGTAAGCACAATAATAGAAATGGTTTCGGGAAAACCTGCTATAGCGCGAGAAAGGGTTTCTTCGCGATGGCTATCGGGCAAGCCCAAGTCGAGTAAGGCAATATCAAAGCGGTGTTTTTGGGCAATGCGCAAACCGTCTCCTAAGCGGTCGACACGGGTTAGTTCGTAATCCAAACTGGATTCGCTCAACAAAATTTCCACCAATTTGGCATCGCCTAAATTATCTTCTAATAAAAGAATGTGTGCTTTTTCTGTCACTTTGGAAAAAAATGATGATTATTAGTACTTAGAAAAAATGGTCGGTAGCGGTATTTGTAGCTGTGTTGGTGTTTGTTTAAGGTAGGATATGAGTAGGCAATTTGACAACATGCCCCCAAAACTGCTCAATGACCTTTATAATATGTACAAAATCGTCATAATCCAATGGTTTGGGGATATAGGCATTGGCATGTAGGTCATACGCAGTTTCTACATCACTATCTGAATAGGATGTACTAAGTACAATAACGGGTATTTTTTTTAGGTGTGGAGTATTTTTGATGATTTGCAACACTTCCAAACCGCTCATTTTAGGCATATTGAGGTCTAATAAAACAAAATCGGGCATAACAGCATCTTGATAGGGAACTTGTTTGTTGAGATATTTTAGTGCCTCTGTTCCTTCCTGAAAATGGTGCAACACATAATCTACATTACATTCCTTTAAAGCCTCTTGGGTGAGTAAAAAATCACCCATATTGTCTTCTATTAATAGAATATGGATATACTTTTTTGACAACATACAGATAATACATCGGGGATAAAAATTTAGGGAAATAACTCAATAGTATTAAGTAGAGAGCTATCAAGATGATTCACAGGGTTGATATAGCTAATTTTGTGCCAAACACGAGTTTTCACAATAAAAAAAAACATAATACAAAGGTTTTCTTACGTTTATGCCAAAAAAATTAGCGATTCTAAGGCTATTTTGCGCAAAGTTTGCGTATAATTGAGTAATTTTGCTGTTCGTTTCGAGTGGTTTAGTATCTTGGTACAATTATAGCTATAAAAACAAGGAAACGAATGATTTTTGGGCTATTATTTTGTCCAATTTTTATGCTATGTTGTTTAGTAGTCTTTCAGTTTAATATTGTCGGGTAAAGGCTTTTGAGTTTGATACGAGCATCAGCGGTTTTGAATTGCCAGTCGACGGTTCTTTGTTGGTTGTTTCGTTGGCTTGCCCAAGTTTGAACTTGCAATGCTAATTGTT
>JAEUUX010000048.1 GCA_016787295.1 Chitinophagales bacterium | reverse complement strand
AAGCCTTAACTACAATTGCTAAAGCATTAACTACAATTGCTAAAGCCTTAACTACAATTGCTAAAGCCTTAACTACAATTGCTAAAGCCTTAACTACAATTGCTAAAGCCTTAGTTGTAAACACAAAAAAAACATCGGCACAACCAATAGGCTGTACCGATGTTAGAAAGAATATTTTAGATTTAGGTGGTTATTTTTTTGAAAGTAGTCCTAAAAACAATATCCCAGAACTTACTACTTACCCCGAAGCCATTGTGACTGTCTTTAAAGTGATGCCACATATGGTGTTGTTTAAGGTCTAAAAATATAGCGTTATTGCTTTTTAGATGATGGAGGGCATAATGTAGCATATCGTAGAGCAAATAACCGTTGATGAAACCTGCAAAAAAAGGCGCAGTGGTGGCTTTGCTGTCAAAGATATAAACAAACAAGAAGTAGAACGCACTTGCCAAAGGAATGCTCAAGGCAGGTGGCATTACCAAACGGCGTGAATCATTGGGGTACTCGTGATGTACGCCGTGAGTGATAAAATGTATGCGTTTGCCAAAGGCTGTGGGAGGTTCGTAGTGGAAAATAAAGCGGTGGAGGATGTATTCTGTCAAAGTCCAGAAGCATAAACCGCCGATGTATAAACCAATGATATAAAAAATTGAGAGTTCATACACAAAGATACTTTGGTATAGACAATACAACACTACTGGTACGAAAATGATGAGCGGTGTTGTATAATGAACAAACGATAATTGGTGTAAGAAAGAGTTGTTAAACATTCTTACAGACTCGTCTTTAACTGATTTTACTGCTGACATAAAATTGCTATTATTACAGGTGTTTTTATTATTGTTGACGTTATCCTTGCTTTTGGTCAATATGTATAAGGTGTTTTTTTTACCATTGTACATATCCCAAGGCGCGTTGTAGCTCGGACGAAAGGGTAGGCAGGTGGTTGCGTTGCACCAAATAGGATGTCAGTTCTGCCAATTCCTTAAAGATATAATGACTTTGGGCAGCCGATTGCAGATAATCGGCACCTGTACTTCCTCCTGTACCAATGCGTTTTCCTATCATCCGTCCCACCATATTGATATGCCTGTATCGCCATTGAGCGAGCAAATCGTCTATGTCTAAAAGCGTGTTTAATAGTTGATAAGGGGCGTGCAATAGTGGACAATCGCGATACAACATAATGAATAGGGCATGACGGTTGGCTTTGGGGGATAAGCGTCTTGTTTCGGGATACTGCTCGTCATTCCATAGCAGCAGGTCAAAACCTTGTTGGTTGTTGCGTTCTGATGGTAGCAGTCCGTTGATATAAGTTTGGCGGTACTGTTGCCAGAAAGGATGTGTCTGTACTTGTTGTAGGGCTTCGCTGTTGGTATTCCAGAATTTGGAGTTTTGCAAAAAGGGCATTCTTTCGAGCCATTGGTTGAGCAACTCCAACAAAGACACTTTGGTTTCGGCTTCTTTCACACGGTCTATATCTGTTTGGGATAGCTGTGACAGATAATAGTGGTGTCCAAATCGGTCTTGATATCGCAAACCCAAAGCTGCCTCCAATATCTTAAATTGTATACTTTGAAATCCCGATGCAGGACGAAGGAAGTCTCTAAAATCGAGGAAGTCTAAGGGAGTCATGGTCTCCAATATGGTGATTTGCCCGACCAATATCTCCAATATCTGCGTCACTCTATGCAAACGATGTACGGCGTTGGATAAATCGGCTTTGTTGTCGTCGATATCCTCTTGACAAAATATCTGCCGCACCAACTCCACTTCAAACAAAATCTGCTTGAACCAAAGTTCATACGTCTGATGTATTACAATAAAAAGCATTTCATCGTTTGCCTTAACGTTGTACAACTCGCTCTTGGGCTGCTGCGCGTCGAGTATCTTGTCTAACTGAAGGTACTCACTGTAATAAACGGGTGGATACATGTTGTTTATGTTTAACTAATTAGCAAATGTTTTTAATAGAAAGCGGTTTGGACAGTGCATAGATGATTTGGTGAAATGGAGTGTAGACCGTTGTGTTGTGTAAAGCTGTGTTTGCAAATGCTCTTGTCTTTATGTTGTTTGCAAAAAATAGTGCTGAAATAGGGGTTTTGTGTTCCATTTTGGGAAAAACAATACTCACGAATGCTCTTGTCTTTATGTTGTTTGCAAAAAATAGTGCTGAAATAAGGGTTTTGTATTCCATTTTGGGAAAAACAATACTCACAAATGCTCTTGTCTTTATGTTGTTTGCAAAAAATAGTGCTGAAATAAGGGTTTTGTATTCCATTTTGGGAAA
>JAEUUX010000289.1 GCA_016787295.1 Chitinophagales bacterium | reverse complement strand
CCGACTCATCCGAACTAATGTCCGACTCATCCGAACAACTGTCCGACTCATCCGAACAACTGTCCGACTCATCCGAACAACTGTCCGACTCATCCGAACAACTGTCCGACTCATCCGAACAACTGTCCGACAAGCCGTATTATGTAGAAAATTAGCAGTATTGAGTCAAAATATAGAGAATATTTGTTTTCTCCCAAACATTCTTTCTCTATAATGTGCAATACTTCCTTGTAAACACTAAAAAAATGCGCCAATTGGCGCATTTTAGGAATACAATGCGTATCTTTGCATCTCTGTTCGTCGTTTATTTTTGCATCATGTTTGAATAGTTTATTACCAATATGACAACACAACAAAAATCGGGTGCTTTGCGCATTCCTGTTCATGGCACTATTTCGCCCAAATTTGAGGCGGTCAAAAAAGCTTTTATTCGCAATTTTACGCATCGCAACGAACTGGGTGCAGCGGTTTGTATGTACCACAAAGGTGTGAAAGTGGTTGACCTTTGGGGAGGGTACACAGACAAAACCTACCTACATACTTGGGAGGCAGATACGATGGTGGGTGTTTTTTCTACTACCAAAGGCGTAAGTTCTTTGGCATTGGCACTATTGCATTCACGCGGGAAATTGGATTTTGACGAAACAGTAGCGCACTATTGGCATGAGTTTGCTCAAAATGGCAAGGAAAATATCACGGTTCGGCAATTATTGAATCACCAAGCAGGTTTGCATGCCTTAGATCATAAATTAAGCGCCAAAGAATTGCGTGACAAGGAGCATTTAGCACAAGTTTTGGCACGCCAAAAACCCTCACACGAGCCGGGTAACGAACAAGCCTATCATGCTTGGACAATAGGTTGGTATATTAGCGAATTGATTCATCAGATAGATGGACGCTATTTGGCGCAATATTTACAAGAAGAGTTGGTTGCTCCTCTGGGCATTGAGTTTTATATTGGTTTGCCTCCACACATTGCGGCACATCGCGTTGCTACTCTGCAACCTATTCGCTATTTAGATGTATTTTCGCGCGAAAACATCGTTCCTATTCGTTTCTGGTTGCCGCTTATCCGCCAAACCACGATGGAACATCGCAGCATGATAGCCCTGAAAATGATGGATAGAGAGCGCGACGTTTATATGAACAGCGATAAATTTCGCAGCATAGAAATTGGTGCTGCTAATGGCATTGGCTCGGCGCGCAGTTTGGCAACGCTCTACAACGAATTTGTAACTGGTGGGAAAACCTTAAAAATTCGTCCTGAAACCTTACACGAATTGGAATATCACCCACCCCGCACCGTCGTCAATCGGTTAGATAAAGTGTTGAAAGTGGACTTACACTTTTCGTTAGGTTTTGCCAAAGTTTCCAAAGACATGAATTATTGCCCACATCGCGATGCTTTTGGTACTTTTGGAGCAGGAGGGTCAGGGGCGTTCGCCGACCCTTCGGCGCAAGCAGCTATTGCCTACACCCTCAACCAAATGGGTCCTTCATTAGTACTTGACCCGCGTTTCAAGGCACTTATTGAGGCATTTTATAGCTGTATTTAAATTAACCATCAACCCCTTATTCAATATGCTTTTTTGGGAATACGCAGCACTTTTTGGTGGCACTTTTTTAGCAGCCACCATCGTGCCTTTTAGTAGTGAGATTTTGTTTACCACCGCTATTTTGTCTCACCTATCACCCATTACAGCGGTTATCGTGGCAACGCTGGGTAACTTTTTGGGAGGTGTCACGGGTTATTATTTAGGTTATTTGGGGCGTTGGGAGTGGTTAGAAAAATACTTTCGTGTGAGTCACGAAAGTATTGTCCGAATGCAACCTACTCTTAAAAAATATGGTATGGGTTTGGCGTTTTTCTCATGGCTGCCGGTCATTGGAGACCCGTTTTGTATTGCTATGGGTTTTATGCGAACACCTTTGGCAATGACTTTTGCCCTTATGCTGTTTGGAAAAACTTTGCGTTATATAGTTTTGGCGTATTTGTTGTTACAATATGGCGTAAATTGGTGGGAAGTAATAAAAAGTTGGTTTGGAATAGGTTTATAAACAAAAATGTGCGGGCTAAAAAACCCGCACATTTTCTTATTTCAGCACAACCAAACGCTGCACCGCTTTGGCTGTTTTTTGGTCGGTCGTTTTGACGTTGAGAACGTAGATATAAACGCCGCGCCCAATGGGATTTCCAAAATCATCGTTGCCGTCCCACGTAAGACCCTCTGATATGCGATAGCCTGTTGGAGTGACGTTTTGTTGGATAGTTTTCACCAATTTACCCGATAAACTGTAGATTTGCACCGTCACCAACAAAGGTTCGTTGCTGCGGTTGGTTTCGAACCAAAAATCTGTGCTATTGATAAACGGATTGGGGTAGTTGAGGACATTGTGTAGAGCTAATTCGGCGGTTGAGGCAACAATAAATTCGGTATAACCTTTGCCTGAATTGTTTGTAATATCCCATGCTTTGACCTCTATGGTATGTATGCCTTCGGCAAGGTCAAAAAGTGGGTATCGCACTATTCCACTCGTATAGTCGTCTAAGTTGGTTTTGTAGTAATTGTTCAAGGCGAGCATTTCATCAGCATTATTATCGATGGTTGCTGTTATATCGTGTCCAACGCCATTACCTGCGGTATTAATGCCATTATCATCTTGAATTTTGGCAATTAACACGGGATCTTCGTTGGTGATTCCACCAAAAACAAAACTTTCGTCTCCCATAAATAGGTTGATAGTTGGTGGTGTTTGGTCGTTGACGGGTGAGCTACTCAATCCACCAATGACTGCTGCCTCGCTGTAGCCCGTAGCATCGGTTTGGGTATTAGTTGCATAATAGCTAATTTTGCCTAAACCGTATTGATAGTTAATGTCTTTGGGAACAATAAAACTAAACGTAAAAGCACCATTATTAACGCTGGCTTGCCCTTTGAAAATAATGTTTTTGCGAAGTTTAAATGTTATTTCTAAACTATTGGTTTCTTTACTTCCCGGCGGGTTGTTGCGGTCGTTGGCGAGGGTAGGGATACTTGCCTCTTTTTCATAAACAGTTGGGTAAATAGTGCCACTGAAGTCGGTCATACGGCTACCATCGGGACGACGCAATTCGCCCGAAATAGTAACTTTCTGCAAGGCTCTAAGGGTATCGGTAGCTGCGCCAACGATGGATGTATTGTTGATTTGGGTGGTATAGATGTTGGTCATTTCGGGATAAACCAAACGCATAGCAGGGTCGCCCAATAAAACAAACTTGTGGTTGTTGATGCTACCTGCGATGGGTGCTGCATCATTTTTGGCAAGGCGCGCCACTTCGCCAATATTGGGCATTGTGCCGTTGATGGGCGTATATAATCGGTCGTGAAAGGCACCGTTGAGGGCAGCATTAGAGCTGGCATATACCAAACGCACGGTAGTCATGAGGGCTACTGCTCCGCCTTGAGGGTTGAGCATTAGCTCTTCGCCTGCGGAGGTGAGGTTAGGATTGTCATAGCGGGTAAAACTACAGGTAGCTGTCACCACCAACGGTAGTTTGTCATAATTTCGCCAAGTAGGAATATCAGCTCGGTCTAATACGCGCTCCAATGCCCAACCGTCTTCGCCACCATGTCCGATGTAGTTCATCATCAAAGCTCCTTCAAAAATTTGTTTTTTAATGGCTTCGTTCACAGTAGGATAACGCTGCCCGCCCGAAGTGGCTACTTGTGGATAGGCATCTAAATAGATTTTGTTAACATTATAATTCTTGTTACTGTTTCTAATAGCGTTGGCTTCATCTTCTGCATCGCCCAAATGCAAATTGCCATCTTGGTCGTCGGCTATGAAACAAAGGGTATTGCGCCAATCGGCTTTGCAAACGTCTGCTGTTACATAATGAATCACTTTGTCAACCATTGCCAAAGCCTCTGTTTCGGTGCGAGCCGCCAAGCGTCCTATGGCTACATCTAAACGAATGGCTGAACTGCTTAAATTGTTGCCTTCGTTGTCGTCCAAATAAGCAAAATAGTCATCAGTACAATAAGTGTCGGAAGAGTTGAGGGTTTCTACGCTTTGATAGGTCGGCACAAAATTATGGTTGTCTTCGGCGCTGTATTTTCTGTTTTTGAAATCATAAGACGCATCGCCCAATAGCAGGACGCTTTGGGGCATCAAATTTTCGTCTCCGTCGGCACGGTCATAATACATTTTTATAAAATCCCGCAAAGCGGTAATATCGGCAGCGCCCGAGGCAAATTCGTTGTAAACCTGTTCGGTGGTCACAACTTTGGTGCTAAGTTGGTTGTAGGTGGCATGGTGTTGGGCAATGCGTTCGGCTGCTGCCAAAAAGTTGGGGTGCGTGATAACAATATAGTCAGGGAAAGTGACTTGGTGTAGGTTTTGGTTGTCAACTTTGCCCACTGCTTCTGCTTTGAGATAATAGGTATTGTCAAACGCTATATATTCTCTCAATTCGTTGGCATTTGCCACAAAACTTTTCGTGTTGCCATTGTTGGTCAAATTGATTTGTTGTACTCGGTCTATGTGGCTCACGTCCCAAACTTCTATGTTGTTGTCGGCTTGAATAGCAAAATTGGCAATATTATTGCTGCCCACCGAAAGGCGGTCGCGAAAGCCCATTTGTCCGTTGGGCATCACCAATTGGCGACGAGCATTAAGTAGTAGATAGCGCAACCAACCTTCTCCCGCAGGGTCAGTTTGGTTGTATTTTACCTCAATTTCGTAGCGGTTGTTTGTGGCTGCGGGAAGACTGGTCGTGTTACTTACCTGTCTGCCATACGGGTATTCATATCCTGCCATCACCACTCCGATATTGTGTGTTTGTACATTAGCTCCGTTGGCAGCAATACTGAATGATGTCGGGAAAGTGAGGCAACGTCCGCCCACAAAACTTGTCAAACGTGCCTCGCCCGCCAAGTTGGGAATATCAAAAGTAAAAATTTGCGAGCCATTGGTCGTAAAAATTTCTCCAAACCATGTGCGTCCGCTCTTGTTAACATTGATTTCATCGTTTTCATGAATAAGATGTTCGTCAAAAGTGGTGACTTGGTGTGTGGCTTGTGCGCTTGGAGGCGTTGCCATAGCGATTCTTTTACCTGAGCCAAGGTCAGTATTCAAATAATAATAATTGTAGTCGGTATAGGTGTTGCGCGGACATTCGAACAAGTTTTGTGTAGCATTGTATTGCCAGTGGTGCGGACTTTCGGCATAGAAAATCGCATAGTCGTCGGCATCGAACAAGCCATTTTGGTTGTTATCAAAGGTTTTGATAGGATTTTCCGTCAAATCGTCGTACTTTTGTGCGCCCGCTAATTCGGGCAACATGCCACCGCCATTGCCATAAATTCGCAAATTGGCAATTGGAAAACCCAAAGATACGCCCAGCCCATTCAGCAGGTCTTTGTCAATTTTGTAGATACCATCTTGGTCTACCTTAAATTTGTAGTGTGTGCCTTGCGACAAAACCGACTGTTCGGCATATTGGCGATTGCCGCGCACTTGGGCTTCAGGTGTGATTTGGAGGTGCAAATCGGCGCTCAACATTTTTTCGTACATACCCGTCAGCGGATTTTTGCGAATGGGTATGAACTGTACCGAAGCAATATTTTTTCGTTTTTCTGTACCAATTTCGGCGGTCAACATAATATCTGCGCCAATTTTTTCGTTAATGCCTTTGAGGTTGGCAGACAAATTTTCTGTTATGGGCGAATAGACCACATTTTGCAAACTTGCCACAATGCGCCCTCTGGCAGCTACAGGAATTTGACGGACAAATACAGGGAAACTGTGTTCTTGAGGTAAAAAAGCTGCCCCTTCGAAACCAATTGTATTGATTTGTTGGGTGTTGTTGAGTGGAACAAGCACGGCTTCGTTTTTCCACGTCAAGGTAATGGTTTGTTGCAGTTGATTTTGCGCCCATAAAAAATGGCTTTGACATGCAACCAAAATGCCCAGAATAACGACATACAAAGTGTTAGTTCTCATAAAAAAACTATTTGATGGGTGTTTATTTTACTAAATATCTTGCTTATAAAACCACAAACAAGAATGTTGTTGTTTGAAAATGGTGTTTTTATTGTATTTTTTTAATCTATTTCGAATATCATGATACCTTTTTGCTGCCTTACTCAAAAAAACGTTTTAACAAAAAACCTTTATTTGCCAATGATTCGCAAACTATATTTGTTGTTATTTAGCTTAGTGCTTTGCTTTTCCGATGCAGCGCAAGCACAAGATGCTGTTTTTAGTCAGTTTTATGCTGCTCCTTTGCACCTCAATCCTGCTATGATTGGTTTTGGGATTAAACCGCGCATTGTGCTGAACTATCGCAACCAATATCCGTCTTTCGGAAATGCTTTTATCACTACCAATTTGTCGTATGACCGTCATGTACCGAAAATCAATAGCAGTGTGGGTATGTCTTTGTTGGCAGACCGAACCGGTGGTGGCATTTACAATACTTATCTATTGACGGCTTATTATGCTTATCAGTTGCATCTGAACGAAAATTTAGCGCTAAAAGCTGGTGCAGAAGTAAGTTATTTGAACAAAAACTTGGATTGGGGCAAAGTTATTTTGAGCGATATGATAAATCCGCTTACAGGACAAGCCATCATTCCCACCACCGAAGACATTCCCCCCTCTGAAAATATACACCGCGCCGATTTTGGTTTTGGGGTGGTGGCATATTCTGACAAAAGTTACATTGGGGCATCGGTGAAACACGTCACACAACCTAATTTGGATTTTACAAGCGTTGCTGATGATGATAATCGCCTAAAAATGCGCGCCTCTTTGCATCTTGGACATACTTTTTATGTGGGTAAAGAAAAATTTCAGAAAAGCCGTATGTATTTGAGTCCCAATTTGTTGTTGGTCAATCAAGGACGTTTTAACCAAGCTACTTTGGGTTTGTTTGCAGGCAAAAGTATTTTGTATGGCGGTGTGCAGTATCGTCACACTTTTCGCAATAGCTCGGCGTTTATTACGACCTTGGGTGTGCGGGTAGGTATTTTTCAATTTGGCTATAGCTATGATTTTAATTTGGCACGCCTACAAACTAATGCGGGTGCGCACGAACTTTCGTTAATCATAGATTTTGGCAATACCGAAGCCGCTAAAAACGAAATGAAACGTCAACAAGGTGCAGAATGTCCTGCTATTTTTAGACCACAATAAATAATTGCTTCCCAATAGCTTGGAGGAATGCACCAATTTTGTGTTAATAGCAAAATTGGTGTATTTTTGCACATTTTTATTCTACCATTATATGATAACGCATCTACAATATGACCGAATCTGAAAAAACGTTTTTCATTCAACAAAAATTGGACGAACTATATCCTGCTCCTCCCATTCCGTTAGCACACCAAGATAGTTATACTTTGTTGGTAGCGGTTTTGCTGTCGGCACAATGCACCGATGTGCGAGTGAATCAGGTGACTCCACAACTTTTTGCCCTTGCCCACACACCACAAGATATGGCGCAAGTAGCTGTGGAAGAAATACAGCAAATTATTCGCCCTTGTGGTCTTTCGCCACGCAAAGCTAAGGCAATTCACGAACTTTCGCAAATTATTGTTGACCAACACGAAGGAAAAGTGCCACAAACTTTCGAAGATTTGGAGGCATTGCCCGGTGTGGGTCACAAAACAGCGTCGGTAGTGATGAGTCAGGCGTATGGTGTGCCTGCTTTTCCTGTTGATACCCACATTCATCGTTTGGCACAACGGTGGGGCTTGAGCGAAGGCAAAAATGTGGTGCAAACGGAGCGCGATTTGAAACGTCTCTTCCCCGAAAATTCATGGAACAAACTGCATTTGCAAATCATTTATTTTGGGCGCGAATACTGTCCTGCTCGCGGACATATAGCAGCAGTCTGTCCTATTTGCTCGGTGGTGGCAAGCTCATCTATCTAATGTACACAAGCCCAACAGAGGCGATTTAAAGTATTCAGTTGCATTAATATCAACAGTAATACCGCTTTTTTGTTGAGAAAAGACAGAAATTTTGTAAAAAAATGTTCATTTGTTAGGTTGTTTCTAAAAAAAACTTTACCTTTGCACCACAAAAATCCCCGCCCAGGTGGCGAAATTGGTAGACGCACTACTTTGAGGGGGTAGCGGGAGCAATCCTGTGCAAGTTCGACTCTTGTCCTGGGCACCCAAATGGTGTAGCATGTTTGTTGGCGTGCTACACCATTTTTTATTAGCAACTTCCACAAAACCATTGGCAGTTTTAGGAACATTCCTTATCTTTGCACGCTAAAACTATTGAACATGAAAAAAAATATTTATATATTCTGTAGTCTTCTGCTGACAGCATCGGTGCTGGTGGCACAAACTGCTCCACGCACCGTCGTTTGCGGACAAATCAGCGGACCTGTTTCACCCAAAGCCCAAATCCTCATTAAACCCAATCCGTTCACTAATGAACAGTTAGGTTATGAAGGCAATGTCGATGCCAATGGGCGATTTTCTATCAAAGTGGAATTTCCGATTAGTATCGAGGCTATTTTCCAATGTGGTAACGCTCAAGCTAAGTTGTTTATCGAGCCGAATGATAGTTTGTATCTGAAAGGAGACAGCAACAATTGGATTCCGACACTTACCTACAGTGGAACTCCTTTGGCAACTAAACAAAACGAATATTTGCGCCAATTTTATATCAACTATTTGGACAAAAACATAGAATATGGCGACATGAACAAAATGCGCCAACTCGAACCACCTGCTTTTCGCCAATATACCGACAGTTTGCGACAAGTTATGACGCAACAATACGACAAATTTAAGACCGCAAATGCTCCTTCTGCTTTCTTTGATGTGTATGCCAAAGGACAAATCGACTACGATTATGCCATTGCCTTGCTCGACTATCCTATGCAGCATGCTCGCATGAATGGCAAACAAACCCTCGATATTCCGAATAATTATTACGAATTTTTGAATGCCATTTCGGTCAATAACAACTATGCCATTTTCACGCCTATTTATCACGAATTTATTGGCAAGTTTGTTGAGGAGATTTCGGCACAACAAGTCATTAATGCAACCAAAGATTATGACTACCAAAACCTCTATGCGGATAGATACGATTTTTCTAAAAAATACCTGCAAGGCGAAGCCCTGAATTATGCCCTCACCAAAGCTATGGTCGAAGGCACAATGCGCGGTGCGGTAGAGAAAGTATTTGCCAAAATAGAAGATTTTAAAAAAGTCAATACGCGTCCCGAATATGCACAAGTGGTGGATATGTTGTATCAGCGCTACAAAAACATTGCAGCGGGACAAGTAGCTCCTGATTTTGCGTTCAAAGATGCCACAGGTAAGGAGATTAAATTGAGTAGTCTGCGCGGTAAGGTGGTGTATGTAGATTTTTGGGCAACATGGTGTGGTCCTTGCAAGCAACAGTTTCCTGCCGAACGCGCGCTGCACAAAAAATTTGAACATAACCCTAATGTCGTTTTCCTTACCCTTTCGACCGACCAACAGATGCAAACATGGCTAAACTATTTGACAAAAGATCCAATTCCCGGCATGACTTGTTGGGTGGGTGAGCAATATAGCCAAGTAGCCAATACCTATAATATTGCAAGCATTCCGCGCTTTTTGTTGATTGACAAAAAAGGCAATATTGCCAGTAGTAGCGCACGCCGTCCTGCTGATGCACGCATCGAGGCGGATATCACTACCTTGTTGGCACAATAAAAACGGTCTGTAATGCAAACAAGTTCTCACATTTTTTTTCCTGCCAAAATTTTGTTGTTTGGCGAGTACGTGATTATCCATGGCGGCAAAGGTTTGGCAATTCCTTATCCGAAATATGGCGGAAGTTTGGGTATGGCTTTGCCTGCGGAGGATACTCAAACAGCTACCTCACAAACAACTATCGCCCAACTTTGCCGCTATTTGCAGCAAATTACTCCTCATGAATGGGACTTTGAGGCATGGCTTTTAGATGTTCAACAAGGGCTTTATTTCGGTTCTAATGTGCCACAAGGTTTTGGTTTGGGAAGTTCAGGAGCTTTGGTAGCGGCTTTGTATGCTCGCTATTATCTTCAAAAAACCACCAATATTGACCAACTTAAGCAGATTTTGGCACAAGTCGAGTCCTATTTTCATGGCAAAAGTTCGGGTTTAGATCCTTTGGTGAGTTATTTGCAATGTCCTGTGTTGATAACACAAAACGATACTCATTCACTTGCTACTACTGCCGTTTCGCTGCACAACGAACACTACCGCTGGCTGTTATGGGATAGTGGCATAAGTCGTCAAACAGCGCCTTTGGTGGCTATTTTTCAACAACAAATGACAGACCCTACTTTCGCTGAACGCTATCACAACGAGTTGGTGCCGCACAACGAAGCTTGTATTGCGGCTTTGTTGGCACAAGATAGCGCAGCTTTGTTGCAACATGTCAAAGCCTTGTCACAGTTTCAATTGGCGCATTTCGCGGCTATGATACCTGCCCATTTGCAGAGTTTGTGGCAAAAAGGAATCGCTGATGATACGTACTATTTCAAATTGTGTGGAGCAGGTGGAGGTGGTTTTTTTTTAGCATTACAACCTGCTTCGATGCAACCTTTTTTGGGTTTTGAGCGTCTATAGTTTTGTTCATTGGCGCAAAAAAACAACACCTTTTGCGCTATTTTCTATCATTTTTGCTTTGTTCTGATTCATGCCCATAAAAAATTATATCCAACCCTTATCACACTTTTTTTGGTATTGTTTGTGGTTATCTCTGCCTTTATCGAAAGCATTTTTGTCTGTTTCGGTGACGGCTTTGGTGATATTGGGCTTGTTGCATCTTGTATTGGAGCGTTCTACCTCTACCAATAGCTTTTCTCGTTTTGATTTCCGTCCTATTGTTTATCTCTCAGTTTTATATTTGGTATATGTGACCAGTTGTTTATACAGCGATAATACACAAGAGAGTATAAAATGGTTGTCGCGGTCGAGCGGGTTATTGTTAGTTCCTTTGGCGGTGGTTTGGCAATATCGTTTGTTGTTACAGCATTATAAGTCTTATTTGGGTGCGTTTATTGGTGCGACTTTGGTGGCGAGTTTGGCTACTTTGCTGTTATATGTATTGCCCGAAAACATAACTATTACCATTAGCGAGCAATTATCAGGCATTTTTTTGCCTTACAACCTCAACAACAATCGCATGTCGTTTGGTTTGTATTCGCCTTTTTTAGACCGTTTGCAGTTGGGCAATTTGGTTAGCCTTAGCTTGTTAAGTTTAGTTTGGTTGTGGAATAATCTGCATACAAAAAGCGAAAAAACGGCGGCTTGGGTAGCTTTATTAGTATTGGGAATAACACAATTACTATTGGGTGCTCGAGCTGCTCAGTTAAGTTTATTTTTTAGTATGAGTGGTTTGTTGTTGGTTGTGTTGGCACAAAAAATTTATCATCGCCAACGTTGGAGCAAACAAAACACCATATTGATCACAGCATTGGGTTTGGGTGTGGTGATGGTGTTGCTCCCTTATCTAAGCTACCGTTATATCACACCTTTTCAATACCGCTATCATCAATTGCAGTGGGAAATGGAGCAGGTGTGGAACAACGATTTTCAGCAATCGGACTATCAACATTTTACAAGTTTGCGGCGTTTGGTGTCATGGCAACACACCTGGACATTGACAAAGCAACATCTTATTGTGGGTGTAGGAGTGGGTGATTATTACGACGAATTGCAAAAAATATATGACAATGACTCGCTCGATTTGCCTATCAATTCACATTCACAATACCTACAAATTTGGGCAGCAGTGGGTTTGGTGGGGCTAATAGCTTTTTTGTGGAGTTTGGCGTATTGGTGGTGGGCATTGCAGCAAAAAGCGAAACTGCGATTAGCAGCTTTTGGTAGTGCGGTCTTATTATACTATCTCATCGCTTTTGTATTTGATGCTTTTTTGTTGCGACAGATAGAAAATACGGTATTTCCACTTTTTCTGGCAAGTATTTATGTTTTTTGTTACTTGCCGATAGGGCGGAAATGAAATTATTGCCTATAGAAAACAATAGATATAAACGATAACATTAAATTTCATAACAACAAAGCCCTTCGGTGGTTAAGTAATCACCGAAGGGCTTATTATATGTTGCAAACCAGCTATTGCATTATTTTTTCAAGTTAATAATAATTTGTTTCTCCAAATTATTGAGGTGTTGACGAAAATTTTCGTCGGTTTGCGACAAGTCTGCAATGGCTTGACAAGCATGTATGACCGTACTGTGGTCGCGGTTGCCAAAACTTGCACCGATGGTTTTGAGGGGCAAATCCATATATTTTTTGATAAGGTACATAGCAATTTGGCGGGCTTGGACGATTTCACGCTTTCGAGAACTACTTTCTAATTGTTCGACGGCGAAATTAAAATAGTCGGCGACCATATTTTGTATGCTTTTGACCGAAACGCCAGTATTTTGGGCTTTGGTTTCGATAATGGCGTGCAAAATGGTTTTGGTGAGGTCGAGGTCAACGTCTTTTCGGGTAAGCAAGGCTTGAGCCATAACAGAATTAACAACGCCTTCCATTTCGCGGATATTGGTTTGCACATTTTGAGCAATGTATTCTATTACTTCGCGTGGGAGGTCGACACCGTTGGCGTGGAGTTTTTTCTCCAAAATGGCAATGCGGGTTTCATAATCAGGTAGTTTGATGTCGGCGGTCAAACCCCATTTGAAACGCGACAAAAGGCGTTCTTCCATGCCTTCGAGTTCGCGCGGTGCGCGGTCGCTGGTCAAAATAATTTGCCGTCCGCTTTGATGGAGATGATTAAAGGTATGGAAAAAAATGTCTTGTGTGCGGTCTTTGTTGGCAAAAAATTGAATATCATCAACTATCAATACGTCTATCATTTGGTAGAAATTGACAAAATCGTTAATAGAACCACTTTTGACAGCATCAATGAATTGGCTGGTAAAACGGTCGGCAGCCACATACAAGACGGTTTTGTCTTCAAACGTATTTTTGACATAGTTACCAATAGCTTGTGCCAAGTGGGTTTTGCCCAAACCTGCTCCGCCATACAATACTAAAGGATTAAAAGCTGTTTTACCCGGATTTTTAGCAATGGCAATGCCTGCCGAGCGCGCCAATTGGTTTGATTCTCCCTCGATATAGGTGTCGAAAGTATAGGTCGGATTAAGTTGCGAGTCTATACTTTGCTCTTTAATTCCCGGAATAACAAAAGGGTTTTTGATAGCTGTTGGTTCGGCGTTTTTAGCAGCTTTGGGAGGGTTGTTCAGCCCCAAACCGCCATTATTAGTGTTTTGTGTGGGCATATTAATGGTATATGGAGTGTTACCTGTCATATTACGGTCTATAACGATTTGATACTCTAAGCGAGCTTGTTCTCCCAACTCTTGCACCAACGCTTGACGAAGTAGATGGACATAACGGTCTTCGAGCCATTCATAAAAGAATTGGCTCGGCACTTGGATGGTCAATATACTGCCTTCAAGATTAACGGCTTTGATAGGCTCGAACCATGTGCGAAAACTTTGTTCATTCACTTGCTGGCGAATAAACTTGAGGCAGTTAGACCAAACGGTGTCGACTGTTTTCATCATTTGAAACATAGTGTTTGCATGTTTAAATAAGTCATACAATATAAAAAAAATATCCCTCCCAATTGTAAATAATCGATAGTAGCAAAACGGGCTGCAAAGATGCACCTATTTTGGGTGATTACCAAATAATTGCCCTAATAAATTTGCTTTTTTTGTACAAAAAAAACGCTTTTTTTGTAAAGCCTTATGTAGCGTCTTAGTGTTTTTTTTGCGATATGTAAAACAGGCAAAAAACCGATTTTATGTGTATGGTTTTTTGGCAATCGAGTGCATTGTATTCGCACAAAAAAAGATATTAAAACTCTTTTAAAGCATCTATGTCCATGTTTTCCATAATATCTTTCACAAAATCGGCATTATTTTGTTGGTCGGCGCTCACCGAAATAAAAAATCGGTTGGCTACTCCCAAAAGTGCTGTTGCTTCTTTGGTTTGTTTGTTATAGGAAATGCGTCCTACCAAATCGGAGTCATCAGCATTGTATGGTTGTTGTTTGATATTATCATCTTTGGAAGCATACGAAAAAGTGAGTGCTTGGGCAGCCAAAGCATATGTAGGCGAATTGGCACCATAGTCTACTATAGCTACAGTTACTTTTTCGTCACCACGTTGGTAGTTTTGTTCCAATTGCAAATAGGCTGTTTGCTGGATTTGACTTTGTGTGGATTTCAATTTACCTACTTTGGTATACCCTTCGATATCGGGTATAAAGTCGGCTACATCGGTTTTAGTTGCAAGGTCTTTGGGTGCATTGGGTGTCATTTGACTGATAGAATCCAAGTTTTTACGAAACTCTTGTTGTAGACTATCGCGAAGTTCTTCCAAGTTTTGGGCTTGTTCTTCGTCGGTGAGCGCATCGTCGTCGGCTCTTCCATTGCCAAACTTACAAGACGTTAGACTACATAATAAACAAAGATAGCTTATCAATAAAATTTTTTTATACCACATAATTTAAACAAGTTTGATTATTGATTAACAAGCAGTAGGTTTTGCGGGTGCAAAGGTAGGGTTTTTGTAGCAGATAGAAAAGAAATATTGACTTTGTTCTGTCATCTTGCTATTCTATGGTTAAGTTGTTGTCTTTTTATTAGTCTCATATCTTTAGAACTACCCAAAAAAACCGTACCTTTGCACCTCAAAATTGAAAAACCTATATGCTCGAACATTTTGTATTGCCTATTGTTAATCCTACCAAAATTTTTTTTATTGTATTGCTCATTGTTTTAGTAGCGCCTATTCTGCTAAAACCTCTGCGGACACCCAGCATTATTGGTCTAATCATAGCAGGTATGCTCATTGGCGAAAATGGTTTGGGATTGATTTCGGGCAATTCCCTACAACTCATGTCTGCTGTGGGTTTGCTATACATTATGTTTTTGGCAGGTTTAGATATAGATTTATACGATTTTCAAGCTAACAAACAGCGTAGTATAGTTTTTGGATCACTCACATTTTTCATTCCCTTGTTATTGGGTTATTTAGTCATTTATTGGTATTTTGGTAACTCCTTTGACCCTTTGGCGATTCTGTTGTTGGCAAGTATGTTTTCGACGCACACCTTGGTAGCCTATCCAATTGTTAGTCGGTATGGCATTGGACACAACCGTGCCATTACTGTTACTGTTGGTGGTACTATTATTACAGATACGGCTGTTTTGCTACTCATTGCAATCATTGCAGCAGCTCATAAAGGACATTTAGATATTTATTTTTGGCTCAAATTGGGTGGATCTATCAGTTTGTTCTTGTTATTTGTTTGGTATGGCATTCCTTTTATTGCCAAATGGTTTTTTCGAAACATGGCTTATGAAGGTTCTGCTCAATATATTTTTGTATTAGTAGTGTTGTTTGCAGCAGCTACTTTCTCCGAGTTAGCAGGATTAGAAGGCATCGTTGGCGCTTTTATGGCGGGTTTGGCGCTCAATCGCCTTATTCCTCCTAATTCTATTCTCAAAAACAGAGTGGATTTTATTGGCAATGCCTTGTTCATTCCTTTTTTTCTGATAGCGGTTGGTATGAGGGTTGATTTAAAAACCTTATTAGCAGATACCAGCAGTTTTTCTCTGGCTATATTGATGGTCGTAACAGCTACCGTTACTAAATGGCTTGCGGCTTTTGTCACACAAAAAATTTATAACTATACCCCTACCGAACAACGCATTATTTTTGGTTTGAGCAACGCACATGCAGCAGCGATATTGGCTGTAATTGCTGTGGGTATCGAATTAGGACTGATTACAGAACAAGTATTAAGTGGTGGTGTCCTAATAATACTTGTTAGTAGTTTTATTAGTTCCTACATTACCGAACGAGCCGCCCGACAGTTGGTGTTGGAAGAAACAAACTTGCCTACGACACAACAAGACATTCCCGAACGTTTTGTGGTATCGGTTTCGAATCCCAATAGCGCCGAGCAATTGATGTTGTTTGCGTATGCCTGCCGTCAGCAAAAATCTGCTGAGGCTTTGTATGTCCTTAATATTGTGATTGAAGACGACAAAACAGATACCACCAAGCGTGTGATGAGCGGTAACAAAACCATGCAAAAAATCATACGCGAGGCAGGATTAGAAGACAAAAATGTACAAGTTGTTTCGAAAGTTGATGTGAATGTAGTCAATGGAATTGTTCGCGCTGCCAAAGAATTGTTGATTACCAACATCGTCATGGGTTGGAAAGGCAAACAACAGAACGCAGAACGCTATTTTGGTACAGTTATCGAACAGGTGGTCGAAAATTCGCCCAAAATGGTAACTATAGTCAAAACAGAACATCCTATCAATACCTATAACACCATGTTTGTCATTGTGCCGCCAAATGCCGAAGCAGAATTAGGTTTTGTTGTTTGGGTCAAAATGCTTCGGAACTTATCCAAACAAATCACTATTCCTATGACTTTTGTGGGTGAATTGGAGACCTTAGAAAAAATAGCCGCTGTCTTACAAAACCAAAAACCAGAAATCAGCGTTTTCTACAAAATACACGATGATTGGGGCAATTTATCTCATTTTATCGAAAGCGAAAGCGTCAAAGATGATTTATTGTTCTTTATTGCAGCCCGCCCGCGCACCATTTCTCACCACAGTTATATGGCTTATCTGCCTTATTTGTTGTCTGTTTATTTTCCCAAACGCAGTTTCAATATCATCTATCCCGAACAAAACATTGCATAGTGTATTCTTCTTCGCGTTACTTATACAAAAAGTGCAATAACTGTATGGTTATTGCACTTTTTGATTAGCTTTCAATATATTAATAGCTTATTTTTTGTAACCAAATTGGTAGGTCAAGCCAGCACCAAAGAAGAAACGGCTTTGAACGCCTTCAGCAGCCGCTCCGTTGCGGTCAAATATAGCAATATCTGCGTCGCGAATAAGTTGGTGTTCAAGTGTAGTTGTAAAGTTGAATGTTTTACCAATAAGGGTAATAGGCACATTGAAGTCCAATTTGTTCAACCAGTTAACGTCTAATTCCAAACTAGTATTTTTAGGGTCTTCGATACCATTGAATTTGTTGGCAATAAAGTTTTTGAACAAACCTAAACGTGAACTAAATACCACATTTTTCAAGCCTTTGTAAGCAAAGAAGAAGTTGGCAGCAGTACCAAATTCAGGACGAATTTTTTGTACTTCATTACCTGCTTTGTCGATAATATTACCATAAATACCAACACTATCCGTACCTACAATAGATTTACCGGGAGTCAAGGAGAAAGTGCGAGCGATGTCTTCGTTGCCTACAATAGTGTTTTTTGATTGTGCCAAAAGTTCAGCACTAAACTCCACTTGTTTGTTATCAGCAGGAACAGGAGTCCATTTAATACCCGTACCAGCAGTTAAATAAGCGGGCGATAGAAAACGGCTTACAGTGTTTGACGTTGCTTCTTCGGGATTAAATGCACTAACAGCCAAAGGAAGCGCCGGGTTTGTGGGGTCAAATTGGAAAGTAGGAGCAAATTGTGTCGTAAAAGTAACAGGCAATGTCCAAGCCCATTGGCTATTAAATTTGTAACCCATAGCAGAACCCAAAGCAAAAATATCTAATGATTTACGCCAAAATTGGGTGTCATCGTTGCCTTCAATAACAAAAGCATTAGAACCAACCAAACCCAAACCAAATTTACCAGTATTGGTCCATGTGAATTTACCACGTTGATAATCTGCAAACAAATCTACGTTGCCATCAAGATTGGTGGTGTTCAAGGCACCTGCCGCCCAATTGCCGTAGTTATTCAAAGCAAAACCCAAACGACCTGTACCACCCGTTTTCCACAATTTTGTTTCGGTGGTAGTTGCTGTTGTAGCAGGAGCAGTAGTTACTACCTTTTTGCTCGATTTAATTTTTTCTTGTGCTGAAGCATAGACACAGAACGCGAGGAGTAATGAAAGTGTTAAAACTTTTTTCATGATGATTCTTGTTAGTTTATTTGTGTTAGTTAAAAAAAATATGGTCTTGGTAAGCAAGACGATTATTATACAAAAAATAATTAACGATTTTATTTATTACATAAAACAATATAGCATATATAATCGCCTGAAAAACAATGTTTTAAGTAAGTTTATATGAACTATTGGCTTTTCGCATACTTGCTTACATAATAGACGAGAATACGCTCCAAATGTCACACTTTTGAAAGAAAAAAAAAGAAAAAACTGTTACTTCTTCTTTAAATACCTAACTTGCTTCGCCTATTTCTGCTATTTTCTGTTGTAGCCACACCCGTTCGGCAATCAATGTTTCTTGTGCTAAAATTTGCCGAATCTCCTTTTTGTTTTTTTCTATCTTTTGGTCAACATCACCCCATTTTTGCGCTTCTTTGATACGATGTAATTTACGTACTATGCGCATAAAATTAAGATTTGCCTGTAATACAGAAGCAGCAACAGAGGCATTATTGCGACAAAAAGTGGCAAAAGCATTGATTTTGGCTTCTAACAAACGCATTTCATCACATTCATAATAGGTTTTAATCGCTAACTTTTGGCTATCTAACCTGTAGAATATATTGTAGAACCGCTTGTCTTGTTGTGCATATTGTAGATGATCCAACACCGCTTCAAAATTGCGCTGTTCAAAAAATACGGCTGCCATGCTGTAATGATAAACTTCGTCTCCATATTTTTCGTCTATGTGATGACGGTATTTATCTATGAACTGCTGCGCATAATTATAACGTTGTAGGCGTAAAGCCAATGTCACAATATTTTTAAATTTCCTAATATCCATTTGTCCTTCAACCAATATAATACCGTTTTGTTGTTGCTCATCATAGATGTCCAACAAGTTGGTATAGAAGTCGACACGCCCTCTATTGATTTGCAAAGTGCAATAGTTTTCGGCATAAGTATAAAAATTATTGAGTTCGCCTTGAGTAACAGTTTCGGCATGTTGCGATAAAAGTTCCTTCAACTGCCCAAAATACTCATCACCATCTTCATAGTATAATAAACAAAAACTCGCATAGTAGAGCGCTACTGTTGGTATTTGCAAATAATCGCCCCGCTTAATAAAATCAATCAGATTTTCCGATATCTCAAAAGAGGTTTGTATAACAACAGATTTTTGTAATGTAAGGAATTGGCAATAATAATTTAGGTTTCGAATAATGAAAAAAACATTCAAATTCCGACTCAACACATTGAGTTGTTGAGCCATGTCCTCAAAATTAAAAGGTCGCAAGGTCAGTTCTATATGCCAAGTCTCTTGTAGCAACAATTCTTGTTCATAAAAATCGGCATTGCGAATCAATTGCTGTTGGTGTTTTGTGTGCAAATCATTCCATAATTGCTGAAAGTATTGGTGCTGTTGTGTGCCAATATAAAAACCCAATAAAGACTTATAATAACGCATCTCATTGGTTGGGTCTTTTTTATCCACACAAATAAAATGTTCAATAATTGTTACTAAGTCTGTCATACAACGTCTCAAATCTTGCTGACCTTTCTCATCAAACACCTTATCGGGATACAATGCTTTGAAAACACGTTGTTTCTGAAAAGCTTTGTGCTCCATATTGGGCAAATACTTCACTATATAATCAAACAAAGCCACAATGTTTTTATCATGGTCGTATGTAAAATAAGGCGAACAAACAAAACGGCGCAACTTGTTTTGTTGTTGTCTACGACTCAATTTATAGATAGCAGCCTCGCTAAGTATCTGCTCAATGATTAAAACTAACTTACTATTCTGCATAATAATCTAAAATTTAGAACATTAATTTTTGAGGTGCAAAAGTAGTTTTTTTTTGTTTTGTTAGTATCATTTCCATTCAAAAAACTGCTGTTTTTCCCGACATTTTACAAAAACACTATTACCTAATTCTTTGTTTAAACATTAACTTTGAGCCAATAAAACCAATCAATAAATTTATGAAATATCTACCAACCATTTTGCAAGTAATTTTTTGCTTTTTTAGTAGCACCATATTACTTAATGCTCAGGCAGTTACACCTCCCGGAAATTTAACCGCCACTTGTGGTGCAAATAACGATGTCGTAGTACTTTCATGGACAGGACAACCACAAGACATCGGCTATCGAATTATTGTCAATAACCTTTACGACAATGAACTGAACGAATGTGTTATACCCAACAACAACAACTATACATACATACATGACGATATCGACGAAGGCGAAACATACGCTTTTAGCGTCCGAGCCATACAAAATAATGGTACGGGCAATATAGAAAGCGAACCCACTGCCACTATCGGCTCTTGCTCATCGGGAGGTTATGCCACCGTTGTAAACTTAGATAGAATAGTAGGAAATGGCGGAAGTACCCAGATTTACGAAATTGGACCCATTACTTTTTGCAATACAGACCCCTCCTTACCCGTGACAATCAGGGCACGCGAAGTTGGTCGTACCGTAGCTTCTATCGATTTCACCGTACTACCTAATGAATGTAGAACATTGGGACAAGCGGGAGTCATCTACAAATTAAGAAGTCTGACAACAAGTTTTGAGCTACATCCCAGCCGAATCAGAACGGAATCCCAACAAAAAGCCGACAATACTATTACCATTGCTCCAGCACTTCGCTTGTCTCCAAATCCCGTGCAACACGAGCTATTGTTGCAATACTTTGTGCTTAATACCGAACAAGTGACCATTAGTATTTACAACATACAGGGACAAAAGGTGACTGATATTGTTAGTAATGAACCGCATTCAAAAGGCGATTTTCAGCGTTCTATTGATGTCAATGACTTGCCCGATGGTCTATATCAAGTTGTCTATAAAAGCAATTATCAAACTTTCCATAGCCAATTTGTGAAAAATACGCAATAAATCTAAACAATAATTCACAAAATTTCGAACCATTTTAAGGGGTGTTTTTTATAAAACAAAGAAAAAATACCCCTAATTTTCCCGACTCAAATGAGCTACTTGTATTTGGTGATTTTTGAGAACTATTGTACCTTTGCACCATCAAACACAACAACATTTAGATAAACAGTTAGGATTTCCACAAAGCAAGATTGATTGGGAACAAAGCCCAAGCGACGGAAGTTTGGGCTTTATATTTTCCCCACAAAAACAAGAGAACGCAACACAGGATTTTTCACAAAGCAAGATTGATTGGGAACAAAGCCCAAGCGACGGAAGTTTGGGCTTTATATTTTCCCCACAAAAAAACAAGAGAACATAACACATAGGATTTCTACAAAGCAAGATTGATTGG
>JAEUUX010000288.1 GCA_016787295.1 Chitinophagales bacterium | reverse complement strand
CCCCCCCCCGCGCGCCACAACAGCCTACACTCGCTCACCACCCGACCCCGGTGCGTTCACAACAGCTTCTACTGGCTCAACAGGCGGTAGCGGTGGCGGTACAACAGCTTCTACTGGCTCAACAGGCGGTAGCGGTGGCGGTACAACAGCTTCTACTGGCTCAACAGGCGGTAGTGGTGGCGGTACAACAGCTTCTACTGGCTCAACAGGCGGTAGTGGTGGTGGTACAACAGCTTCTACTGGCTCAACAGGCGGTAGCGGTGGCGGTACAACCGGCGGTACAGGTACTTCTGGCGGCGGCGGCGGTACAACAGGCACATGCACAAGTCCTGCCCCTGTAGCCAACTCGACAAATGTGTGTCGTGGTGATGTAGTTAATCTTGCCTCTTTAGTAACAGGTAGCAACCTATTGTGGTATGACTCACCTGCTGACTTAACAGGTTCAGCAACTGCCCCAACAGTTAATACTTCTAACCCAGGTACACAAACTTTCTATGTAACTCAAACTGAGGGCACTTGTGGCGAAAGTCCTCTAACTGCTATTAGCATAACAGTAGTAGAACCATTGATATCTTCAGGAGTGGTCATTGCTGATCAAGGCGATAACGGTGGTGTATCTCCATTTGAGTACAATACCAACCAAGTTGTAGTAAATGGCGGCAGTTTGCCATACAACTTCGAATGGAACAATACAGGTTATGTACGTTATGACATCGAATATACCGAAACAGGTGTAGTGATTACCGTATACTATACCGACGACGCTACATGGGCAGTCACCATTACCGATGACTCTCCTTGTGGTGCTGACGGATTAAGTTACAGCAATGACTACAGTGGCAATACTATCTTAGATATCAAGTCATTTGAAGTAGATGAAGATAGTGGTCTTTCTGATGGTGCGGTAGATATTACGGTAGAAGGCGGTGATGCTTCTTGCGGTGATTATACCTACGAATGGAGTGGTCCAAATGGTTTCACAGCAAGTACCGAAGACATTACAGGTTTAGAGTCTGGCTGGTACAATGTAACCGTAACCGATTGTAGCGGCGAAATGACCGAAGGCTGGTACTGGGTACCAACAGGACACAGAGGTCGCAACAAGACAGACGGTTTGGCAGCATTAGAAGCCTATCCAAATCCATTTGCAGACGCAACCACCATCGAATTTATGGTAGCACAAAGTGGAGCAACCACTGCTACTATCATGGATTTGACAGGCAAACAAGTAGGCGTGGTATTCAAAGGACAAGCCCAAGCAGGCGAAGTCTACAAAGTACCATTTGATGCTACCAACTTGCCAAGTGGTATGTATATCCTCCAAATTAAGACCGACAATAGTGAAATACAAACGTTGAAACTACAGGTTACACGATAGTATATAACTAAATAGGCAAAAAAAACCGCTCGTTGCGTATAGCGCAACGGGCGGTTTTTCTATTTTTGTCACTCTTTTTTTTATTTTTTTAAATTTACGAATTTTATTTGGGGCGTTTCCCTACGGGTCGGGCTTTTCGAGGCTTCGCTTTGCTTCGGTGCAAGCACCAGCCTGCGGCTGCCTCTACAATCCCTAACGCGCTTCGCCACGCGAAAAAATATCCCCCAAAAAAATCTGTATTTTGTATCTCTCATATAAGACACAAAATACAGATTCGTCATATACAACACAACTTGTTCAGAAATACGAAAATTAGTTACTCATGTTACGCACTTACCGTCCCACAACAGTTTATCTTGACAAAAATAGCAATATAAAAAATGCGCTTGTACTTACGCTCTTTTCGCTATCCGAAATAGTGCTGTTTCGGTCGTTGAGGCACCGAAGTCACGAAAAAACAGACAAAGAATGATAAATTGCCTCAACGATTGCCTACATTTTGTGGTAGCTAATACGATAAAACAAACAAAATACTTACTAATTTGCTTGCCACCACAAAATTAAGCAAAGACCACAGCACGCCGGACGAATCCACGCGAAAAAGAACACCTTTTTTTGCTACTGTTTGGGTGAGCAAAAAAATAGAACCACTATTTGTCCTTTATCATAACAGTATTTCGAATAACAATAAATAGGTGTTCAGTTACCCTGTATTTTTGGACGAATGCCTAACATGAGTTAGTTATTTTCTTATTCAGTACATTCTTTGTCTAATGAGGTTCGGGTCGTCCTTTGATTTTACCTTCCTGAAACTTCGCTTCCATTGTTTTCATTTCCTCTATTTCTTCTTCCGTAGGAGGAATTGGTAGTATCTTATCCAAATCAGGTTGCCCAGCATCTACCCAAGCCGTATACCACAAACTACCAACTGCTAAAATGGCATCACGCATACGTCTTTCTTGCATACCATTCAACATTTTGGCATAATCAGTAGCATATCCCTCGCAATATACTTGCATTGTTTGCACACCCCGATTTTCATAACAATACTTCTGGTCAGATGGATATTCAGCATTTAGCTCACGCTCAAACACCAACACAGAATCTAGCGCATTATGGCTCTCAATAATGTATTGCCAAATAAACTCTCTTGGATTGCGAATATATTCCGCTTTACCTACCCAAAAATCATAGTCGTTTCCAAACAACTCAGGGATGCGCGATTCCCAAAAACCGTGTATGCCTTTTTGGTTTGTCATCTGCCCATTATAGTTTTCACTTGTGTGCAGTGGCACATGACCATCAGCAATATAATGTCCTATATCCGAACTATAGCGCAATATCTTATTCTGGTCACGATTTTCGAAAGCATTGCGTAACCGATAAAACATGACTTCCGTATGCCATGGCACAACACCATACGATTTCAAAGTATCTTCGGTACGTTCCTTAACAGCATCTTCCCAACGGTGTGGCAAAATATCGTATGGAGGTTCCTTAACATAGTGGTCAAGGTCAATAAAATGGCGTGGTGCTTCATCTTCTACTGCATAGCGACGTTTATCGGGGTCAACAGCATGCTCCGTTACAAATTCGATGTGTTTTTTGTAGAACACTATCATATCAGGAGGCAATGTAAAAACCGCCAAACGGTTAATCCGTTGATGCGCCCAAAAACCCCATGCCTGCGCAGTTGTTTGAAAATATAGGTAAGCTATAATAGTACTACATACAAGCAACAAAAACAAAAAGAACTTAAATACACGATTTTTCATCTATAAATAACTTAGGGTTTTTATAAAATTATTATGGTTATTAATCATAAATTGGGTATAATCATTTTTTTCAACAATACTTCTTTTCGCAAGACACGTTTAACCACCGCAGAGGTCGGGCAGAAGCATTGTCAAGAAATCCTCAAAATAGCCGCTTGTGATACTTTTCCACAGCTTATCGTGGGGAAATGTATAGTGTATGAGCTATTTTTTTCGGCATGATATTATATTGATAACAATATAACTATTTTGCAAGTAATTTCATTTGTTTTGATTTTTTTTCCGATAAACTGTTTTTCTTTTATTTGTAGTGTTGGCAGGTATTATCTATTTTTGCAATTCTTTTTAATAATCCTAAACTGTTAAATTATTACAAATGAAAAAGAATTTACTATTGTTGTTTTTTTGTTCTTGTATGTCTTTATGTGTCTATGCACAATGGTACACTATTGGTGCTGATGTAGATGAGTATGTCATTGGTTTTGGCACTTACAAAGATACTATTGTTGCTTACGCATTTGGCACGCCTTATTTGTTGCGCCAAACGGGTGCTACTTGGGAAAACTGGGAAGTGCCTATTCCAAATAGTAATGGCGTTCATAGTATAGCAGTGGTAGATGATGTGTTATTTGTTGTTCCTTACAGCACTACGAATACTGCTTATGTTTATTATTGGGAAAATGGTGCATGGAAAACTTTGGGAGAAAGTTTTAAAAATGTTAATAGCATTAATCCTCCCAATTTGTATGACATTATTTTCCATGATGGTCATTTGTATGTTTGTGGTGAATTTAATCGGATTGGCAACGAAATTGTCAATGGTGTTGCTCGCTGGGACATTACACATTGGAGTCCGCTTGGGACAGGCATTAGTGAAATTATGAGTCCTCACAACGTGGTTTATCCGCACGATTTAACGATTTTTAATAATGAACTTATTGTGTGTGGCAATTTTGTACGTGCAGGCGACATAGATGTAAATGGTATCGCGGCGTGGAATGGCAATTCATGGCATGGCTTCGGACAAGGTTTTAACCAAGCGGCATATGGAGCAGAAGTGCATGAAGGAATTTTGTATGCCTGTGGCGAGTTTACCAATACAGCCAACAACGATGTAGTATTGGGTCGTGTGGCAAAGTGGAACGCCGACGAAGGTTGGCAATATCCGGGTTTCAAGGTAGCTCCTACTCCTAATGAAAATTTTTGTTATGCACACACACTTCGTTCGCTCAACAATCATTTATACATTTTGGGTGGTTTTGATGCGGTAGAAGATGATTTCAATAGTTATCCAGGTGGCGGCGTGGCTCGTTGGAATGGACAAACTATTGATGCTTTATATGGTGGTGTGACCAATCCTTCTGATGCAGAAGCGATTTATCCATATCAAGGTGGGATGTTGGTTGGTGGAGATTTCAGTATGGCAGGCAACACGGCGGTTAATGGTATTGCGTTTTTGTATGACGATGCCACTACTTCTGCACCTCCTTTTGCTACAAGTCTTGTGCCTCTGCAACGTCCTTTTGCTTACTATAATGGTAGTTTACATTGGAACGAATCGTCAAAGGTTATGCGATTTAGCATTACCGACCTTAATGGCAAGCAAGTTATGGCAGGAGATATTGAATTAGAAAACCCTATTTCGCTTGTTCATTTACCTGTTGGCATTTATTTTGTTCAAACTTTTGTGGATAATGAAATGCCAAGCATGGATAGGATAATATGCCAATAAAACAAGATGACACCTATACCTACTCTAAAAACGCATGAACTTCTGTGTAATAGAGGTTTATGCGTTTTTTACAGTTGTATTATGTATGACAGCAATCTACCTTAACATCTTGCAAAATTACTGAAAATTTTGGTTAATTAGGCAAATTGTTATTAAAATTTCATTCTTTTTTCGGGCGATATTTAAAAGACCTTATATTTTATTAATACGAAAGGTCTTTTGTAAGGGCGATAAAATTTCGCAATACAGATTTCTTGGGCAAATGGCGAAGCGCGTTAGGGATTGGAAGGGCAGCCGTTAGGCTGGTGCTTGCACCGAAGCGTAGCGAAGCCCTGCAAAGCCCGCCCGCCAGGGAACGCCCAAATAAAAAATCGCATCTAAACAACGCCAATTTTTAGCCCAAAGATTTTTCGGCTTCGGGATGAAATTTGCCTGTTGCTATCATTTTTTGAATGCCCTCTTCGAGGGTCACTAAGGGACGGTCTAAGACGGCTTTCATGCGTTGAAGGTGTGGCAAGCGGCGGCGCATGTCTCCTTCTTTGAGGGGTGGCAGGTGAATGATGTTGGACTTAGAGCCACTAATCGCCACAATTTTTTGCGCCAATTCCAATATAGGCGTTTCGGTATCGTTGCCCACGTTCATTACATCATTGCAATATAGGTTGTTATAAAATGCCTTTACGGTGGCATCTATATTGTCGCTGATGTAGCAAAAAGTGCGGCTCTGACTGCCATCGCCATAGATGGTAATGGTTTCGTTGGCAAGGGCGGCGCGCAAAAATTTGGACATTACAAAATCGGTGCTTTGTTTGGGACCATACGTATTGAAAAACCGAAAAATGGTATAGTCCAAGCCAAATTCTTTTTGATAAGAAGTGCAATAGGCTTCACCCACGTTTTTGACAACTGCATACGGCAGGCGAGAATTGAGGGGGGTATTCACTTCGTCTTGTGGAAAACGCACCGACTCGCCATACACTTCTGACGAAGAGGCGAAAAATATTTTTCTAACACCCGTATTTTTGCATAGGTCTAATAAATTTTTCAACCCTTGTATGTCGTTCAGCACTTGGACGGGTTGTTGCAATGTCCGTTGAACACCCACCATTGCGGCATAATGAAAGACATAGTCAAAACGATAGGCAGACATGACAGAGGAAATAGAACGATAGTCGTTTACATCGGCTCTAATAAATTTCCAGTTTGCTTGGCGAGCATTTGGAAGGTTTTGGGCGTTGCCCGTAAGAAAGTTATCTACCAACACAACAAAATTGTTGGGGTCTTGTATTAAGCGGTCTGCAAGTGAACTACCGATGAAACCTGCACCACCTGTAATAAGTATTTTCTGCATGAAAAACTATCATTTGTTTTGAAATTGTGTAGTGTATGTGATTGTTAAAAAATGAACCATGAAAAAAACGATAACCCAAATCTGTATTTTTTATTTTTATAACAACATGGGCGTTTCCCCTTTGGGGTCGGGCTTTGCAGGGCTTCGCTACGCTTCGGTGCAAGCACCAGCCTAACGGCTGCCCTTACAATCCCTAACGCGCTTCGCCATTCGAGCTTTTTGTCACAATGCTGTTTTGTGGCGGCTAATGCCCCGCACAAATCCACCAAATACCTTTGTTTAGTTATATGTGGTGGATTTAGGGCTTTATCTGTTTAAGACATCGTTCACAATTGTCAGCCTATTGACAAATTAGTGCAATAAGGGACAATTGGGGCGCAAATGTAGGAAATTTTTCTGATTTTTTTAAACTTATTGCCCAAAAATTAGTACTTGCCACGCAACTTGGCACAAAAAAGGCACTAAAACACCTATTTGGGGCGTTTAGTGCCTTTTTGCTTTGTATTTTTATTGTTTTACAAATTTAGCTGTACCATAATCTGTATTTGCAGATTCTACTTTTAGCAAATAACTTCCTGCTGGCAATTGAAAACTATAGAGGTCAAAAGGAATAGCACTTTGTCCTTCAAAAACCAATACTTTTCTGAATCCTACTAATTTGCCATTTGTGTCATATATACGCAACGCAACTTCGGAATTGGAGCGAGCAGAAAAGTTTACCATAATATAACTATCAGCAGGATTGGGTGTAATCGTTAATCCTTCGGTTGGGGCGGCATATTGTATTTTTTCGCAACCATGCACATCTTGGCACATATCAGGATGGTCGGCAATATAATCGGGTAATTCCTCGCGCGGAGGTACATTGTATTGTCTCTGACTACTCACAGGATTGTCCCATGATAGATTGATAAGTTTGTTGCTACCTGTGCCTTTGAACGTAAAGGTGGGTATTATGTCTCCCTCCACCGCAATATTGGTTATGTTAGCAGAACTATTCACTTTTAAGGTCAAGGCATAACGGAGCAAATCGGTGGCTACGCTGTCCAAATTCACCAATAAGCGAATTTGGTTGCCTTCGATAGTGTGACTAACTACTGCTGTTTGTTCCACTTGCAAGTATTCGCACACCTCTTGCAAAGGTGCAAACCATACAACGTCACTACCATTTTTGCCATAGACATCAGCTATATTTTGCATATAACTCCTAAAAGTGTTGAACTGCAAACCTCCACCAATAGGACCATTAAAACTACCAACATTGTGAGTAAATTCATTGTACCAAATAGGGTTTTGTTCTGTTGCCAAACTATTGACATTACTCAAAGCATTATTGATGTTGGTTATATTATCTTCTATCGAAACACGGTTCATTACAAGGTTCTTCAAGGAGAAATTACTGCCCACAGCCACTCCCGTACCGCCACCTCCTATCAATTGCCAACTTTGATTATAGACTGCCTTCATTTGGTTGTTAAGAGCAGGCTGATAGTAGGCATCGTCGCCCGATGGCACAATAAAATGGGTTGTGCTTATTTGGTTTGTGGTATGCGATTGTATGTATGCGGCATTTGCAGTCACTTGGTAGTTATAGATTGATGTAGGAAAAGGGTCGTTGAGTTGTCCGCTGCTGTTCCAGCCGCGCGAGGCATGGTTATAGCTGTGGTTATAAATATCCCAATTGTTTTCGTACAAATTATCTATTTGTTGCCAAGTCAAATAAGTACCGTTAGTACCTGAGTGCAAATCCTCTTCACTATTGTTGACCGAAAAAACAGATATCCCTGCTCTAAAACTTTGGTTGTTGCCGCAGCCGTCGGTATAAAATAGACCAGGATATGCAGTATTATTGGCTGCAATAGTTCCTCCTTGAAACAAAGGTTTTGCCACCGTGAAAGCATCTGACAAACCATCGTCGAGTGTGAGGCTATATGCGATTCGTTTATTGAATCTCAAAGGTGTTTTTTGTATGCTAAAGTCGGTGGGAGGTGCATCTAATTGAAGCATTATAGCGATGGTGTTGGCGGGTATTGGCGTTTCTTCTTCCGTTGCGTTTTGGAATACTACCGAAATAGTATCTGAATAAGCAATAGGCGTATTGTTGCTAATAGCTTGAGCATAGCAGGTATATATGCCTGCTGTTGTTGGAGTCCAATCGCTTGTGTAGGGAGCGATAGCATCTTCGGCTACTTTGCTATTATTGACAAAAAACTCTACCTTACTTACTGTTACTGAACTCTGTGCAGGTATAATAGCTCCCAACATATTGTAGTTGTTCAATGTACTTCCTGTGTGATAATTATCGATTTTGTTGGGACCAAACCATTCAAATGGGGTTGTTCCACCTTTAAAGATAATAGACCGTACTCCCATCACAAAACTTGGCGCATTGTTGCTATAAAATTCCAAAAAAGTTAATTTAGTGAAATCTATACCACTATAGAAAGCAGTAAGCGGAATATTGACCTTAAACCAGCCATTATCCAAATTTTCGGCAGTGGCAATATAAGTACCAATATTGATCAAAGGGGCATTGGCAAAACCCTGTGGACGTATCTGTATTTTACTCCAATTGACCGTATTGCTAATGTTTTTTAAGACCAACTCCACACTTGTATTTCCGCCTGCGATGACATTCACTTTGGGGCTTAAAGATGTCAAAGTTCCTGCATGATAACCCAATCTTATTTTGCGCCAACCACTTGTAGTGTTAGTTATCTGAAAATACGGCGGTGTATTGGGTATCTGCACTGTGGCACTCAAAGGAATGGTATCGGGCAGTGTATATTGTGCATTATCGGTGGGCGAAGTTAGGGCAATTGAGGCTGTTGTATTGGCGGGAGGAGTGCTAGTATTAGTCACCAAAAGGGTGACAGGAGTTGAAGTTGTTGTCTGGTTGTTGGAGTTGGTGGCGCGAGCGCTCAATTGATAGTTAGCCGCCGATAAACCGCTAACAGTGTAAGTATAGGGAGAAGTGGTATCTTCACCCACCACATTGCTATTAACCAAAAATTCTACTTTGGTAATAGTGGGTGTTGTGGCTGGCAAGGTAATAACAGAAGCCGCCAAAGCATCTGCGTCGTTGCTGGCTCCATTGTGATAATTATTGTTTTTAGTGGGACCAAACCATTCAAATGGGGTTGTTCCGCCTGCAAAAACTATTTTGCTAATGCCCAAAACACAAGTAGAAGCATTAACACTATACGGAATTTCCATATAGGTTAGTTGTGCAAAATTGATACCACTAGCAAAAGCACTTAGGGGAATGCTTAGTTTTTTCCACCCATCGCCCATATCTGTCGCAGTAGCAATGTAGTTACTCAAGGTAATAGGTGAGGCAGTACTTCCTTGAGGACGAATTTGTAACCGCGTCCAATCTACTGTACCACTCAGTACTTTGATGGTTATTTCGAGTTTATTATTACCATTTGTGGTAACGTTTTGAATAGGTGACCACAAACTTGTGGGACTATAACCAAGTTTGAGTTTTCGCCAACCACTCACTATATTGACTTGTAGGTATGGTGAATTGGCAGGAGTAGTTGTTGCGGCACCTGGTAAGGCTGTTGCTGTTATAGTAACAGGTGTTTGTTGTGTAGTAGAGGTATTCGTCTGAGGCGATGTAATACTTACTGTCGGTTGAGCCATAACTATGGCAATTAGGAACAGCCAAGTTAGCACGGTTTTGAAAAAGTAACTTTTTAGCATACACTGGTCTATTTTGCAAAGGATTTAAAAAAAATAGGATTATAGATTAGCAAAAGTAAGATATGTCATTAAATTGGCTTCAAAATTACTACTTTTTTACTTTTTTGTGACACTTTTACTACAAAATTTATGCCATATTCGAAGCAACTTGCGTATAGGTATGCTTATTTTGAGAAAAAAAAATTATACAAAAAATCCGTTCAGGACTCCACTTGAAAAGAGTCTTGAACGGATTATGATTAAGCTGTATAGTTCAGTGCTTATTTTATCGCACCCACTCAATATCGACGCGTCGGTCTAAGGCATTGGAACTACCAGAGGCGGCTTTTTTACCAAAAGCATTGATAACCACTTTGTTGGCTTGCACGCTGTAGCCATTGATTAAACGGTCACGCACGGCATTGGCGCGTTTTTCAGACAGTTTGCGGTTATATTCGTCACTACCTGTGGCATCGGTATATCCACTAATGGTAATTTGTGCTTCGGGATAGTCGCGCAATACTCTTGCCATTTTCTCTATTTTGGTCAATTCGGCAGCGCTAATAACCGACGAATTGTTATCGAAATAGATGCTAATGTTGCGCATAGGTGCAATAGCCTCGGCATAAGTGATTTTGGGTGCGGGTGTGTTCACAATAACAGGCTGTGGTGCGGGCGTTTGCACAATAATGGGTTGTTGTGCAGGAGCAGGTTTGTTTTCCAAACTGCGCACTTGGTCTTGCAATTGTCTAATTTGGTTCAACAACTCTTGGTTGTTGTTATTAGTGGGTGCGGGTGTGTTCACAATAACAGGTGCGGGAGCCGTTGTGGGCTGGCTATTAACTTTATTGTTAAGGGCATTCAATTGGTCTTGCATTTGACGCAATTGGTTCAATAACAATTGGTCGTTATTGTTGTTACTGTTATTGTTGGTAGGTTGTGGCACTGGCACATTGTTGATGATTGGTGCGGGTGCGGGGCTAATTATTTGGCTGGGTTGCCTCCCTTCCAAGGCACTTAGGCGCGTACTGATAGAATTTAGTTGTGTACTTAATGCTTGCAAAGTATTTAGAATAGCCTGTGAATCGCTGTTGTTCATGCCACCACCACCATTATTAACCACTACAGGCGAATTGGCAGGACGTTCTTGTTGGCTCATCAACAAATTGGTAAGTGTATTTACTTGGTCGCGCAAGGCTTGGATTTCGGAACGTGTGTTTTGATAATACATCGAGGCTGCGTCGTTGCCTGTTACCACCACATTAGGTTGTGGTTGATTGACCATGTTTTGTTGTGCTATTGCTTGGCGTTCTTTATCAGCTTGTTCGGCTTTATAGGCAGACAATTCGTCGCGCAAACGTCTCAATTCGTCTAATTGTGCGTTACTTTTGTTGGTAGTATCGTTTTTGGCATTATTGGCTGCCACAATAGACAAATACTTAACATCTTTTTCGACTTCGTTGAGTTTCGTGACCACTTCGGCATGTTGTGCTTCAGATTTTTGTTGTGCCATTTGAGCCTGCAAAGCTTCGTATTCGGCTTTTGATTTGGCTAATTCGGCTTTAATCTGTTCGTTGTTCATTTTCACTTGGTTCAACGAATCAATAACAACTCTGGTACGAATGGCAGCGCTGCTGTCTACGTTGGCTTTGTAGTTATTGATAGACACATTCAAAGTATCATAGATGGTTACAAAACCATTGCCCACAGGAATGTCGGTGCGCACAACATCTTTGGTTTTGCTGGGCGAAACATCGCTACTTGCATAGAATACTGGTGGGATAAATTCGTGTTTTTTGCGACCAAAACTCACGCGCAAACCCACAGAAGTATAGGCATAAAAGTCGTTGTTGAGCCAACCAAATTTGTTATCGTTGCTCGCACGTGCACCTGTATAATTGGGATTTGGTTGTGCTGCAAACGCTTGGGTTTCGTTGCTATAGCTATCGCGGTAGCCGTCGGTGCTAATGTCGTCTAAATGGTCGCTAAAGGTATAGCGCAAATCTGTTTGGAAGTGAATACCCAACCAATGACATAGCCGCAAGCGCAAACCAACACCTGTATTGACATGTGGCACTATGGTAGCATAATTAGCACTCGATTCGGTGCCAATATTGGTAAGGTCGGTTTCGTAGGTATCGTCTTGTGTGACACTGCCACCTGCATAATTATAAAAGTTGTTGTTGGCATCACGCAAATTACCCGATACTTTAAAATCGGTCAGACCACCGCCTACGAAGAAATAAGGCGCTAAAAAGAATTTTTTGCCCAACAGTTTGTCATTATCGGCTTTGAATATCAAACTACCGTTAATGTCTCTGATGTCGGTTTTGGCGTTTAAAGAACGAAGGAAAAGGCTGTCTGTTTTATCACGATCAAGGTCGTTGGCAATAAAACTACCTTTTGAGGCATTGAAACCCAAGCTAATACCGGGGGTAAGTTTGCGCTCCAAAGATACGCCATACGTAAACTCGCGGTCTTTTTCATAGCCAAACTGTGACAATGCTTCTTTCAAAAATTTATTGGTGCTAAGGTCGCCATGATAACCCAAATAGCCAATGCTACCGCCTACTCGCCAACCGTGGTCGTCTTGTTGGGCAAACAATGCTATAGAGCTACATAGCATACCAATGACCGCTATATATTTATAGGTATTAAACATAATTTACTGAGTATTTTATTACACCATCTTGGGCTTAGGGTAGCCAAGATGGTCGAGTAAATGACAATAATCCTTGTTTTTTTCTGTAGTTTTTGAATTTTTGTTTGATATTTTAGATATATCGCATTGTTTGTTGGTGTTACATAACCTAATTAATAGCTTATTTTCTACCTAAACCCATCCAAAGATTGATTTCGCCGCTTATGCCGATGAAAGGTTTCACTCTCACACGGTTGAGGTCGATATTGAAATCAGATTGTTTGGTTTCTAAGAAAGTAGCACCTGCATTGATGCGGATAAATTGGAAGGCTTTGTAACCCAAACCAATGTAGTAGGGACGACCAAAGATAGGTCCTGTTACTTCGCTGCCATCTTGGTCTTTCATGTTGTTGAGAAACGCACCTACGGACAAAGAGGTATTGCTCCAGAAAGGAGAGAAAGCCGAACGACCCAATGGGAAAGAAAGACCTACATAGGGTGCATGGTCATAGCTCAAATTGTTCAAACCACCTGCAAAATATACGCCGCCATAACCTGCATTAATGGCTAAGGTGTGCATTGTTTTTTCGGTAGCATAGTCGCGAATTTCTTTGGTATCGCTTAATACCAATAATTCGGCATTGAGGTTTTGCTCCAATTCGGTGTGGATAGCGGCTTTGAGTTCGCCAATCAATTTTTCGGAATACATACGGCGAGCTTCACGGCGTTTGCCATATTCTTCTTTAGAGAAATTGAACACCCCTTTGCGCAATTTTGCGTTTTGGAGTTGTTTGATTTTGTTTTTTACGATGTCCGAAAAACCGGGAAATTCAAAACTAATCTTGTTGGTATACAACACTGTACCACGGTCAACAATATCGTTCAAATCTTTGACCATGATTCCCGCAGGTTTTTCTAAAGATAAACGGCGGCGTTCCACTGAAATCACCCCATCTATATAGGCATCGAGCGAAGCGTTGAGAATTTGGCGTAAATTTTCTTTTTCTACGGTTGAGGCACGGCGATAGGTGTTAATGGTAAGGTCATATTCGTCGTTGCCGCGCAGTTTGTAGTTCATAGGCACTTCGTAGGTTTGGGACACATTGCTAAAAGAGCGTTTCCAAGTACCTACATACAAAGGGGCTTTGTGAACACGACGCGGACGGAACACCTCTACTTGTACCAATTCTACATTTTGTGGGCTTTGTCCCGTTACCATAAAATAGTTTTCCGCTGGCAAGGATTGTCCTTGATTAAAGTAGTTTTTTTCGTAGTCAAAAATAACTGTTTTATATTGTGCCAATACACAGACATTGACTCCCAAAATGAATAAGGGTAAAAAAAGTAATTTCTTCATTGTTTTAGTTTGTTTTAACACGTTTATAGCTTTAGACGTTTGGAATGATAGAACGTCACGTTGTTGTCATATAATAAAAAAAACTTTAAAAAACTTGATTAGCTGTGCTTGCTTATTACACACAACATATTGAAGGAATAGGGGTCAAACAATGGCTAATATTGGGCATTCTCTGCTCACTTTCGATACTATCTATCAAAACGGTTTTGGAAGCCCAATTTCTGGGCGCAAAGGTACAGTTTTTTTAGTGTTCTTAGACACACAATTGCAAAATTTATAGATTTTTTTTGTGAATATAATAGGCAAAATTGGGTATCTTTGTTGTCATCAACCGTATAGCAGTCCATTTGTAGCTTGACCTACTTGTTTTTATTGGCTATAATTTAGGGCTATAGGTCACAAATGTTAGTTTTTTTGTCTACCTTTGCAGCCAAGTTTTGTCCAAATAAAACCCAACAAAAATGTCTAACTATAAAACAACAATGATAGTTGGTTAAAATTTATTAGTACCCTAAAAAAAACATGGAAGAACTATTGAGTATTTTGTATCGTTGGCGGCGGCAAATTATTATTTTGTGCGGCATTGCAGCCATCGGTAGTGCTATTATTTCGCTTGTTGTACCCGAAATTTATACCTCAAAAGTCACTTTTATGGTGGCGAATCCCTATATGATGGAGCGCGGCAGTTTGTTTCAGCGCCAAGCAGGTGAAACTCCCGTCTATCTTTTTGGTGGAGAATACGAGATGAACCGTCTAATTAGCCTGTCGCAATCGCGAACATTGCAGGACTATGTCATTCAAAAATTCAATTTGTATGCACATTATGAAATTGATACTACCGACGAATACAAAGACTACAATGTGCGTGAAGCTCTCGAAAGTCATTTTTCTATCCTAAAAACTCCTGAAGGTATGTTATTAGCACAAGTAGAGGACAAAGATAAACACTTTGCTGCCGACCTTGCTAATGGTATCGTCAAAAAGTTAGATGAAATTAACTATGACCTCAACACCCAAAAAAAACACGACTTAACCAAAGTGTATGAGCAACAGTTGGAGGCGAAACAAATAACCTTTTTGCAGTTGAAAGATAGTTTGCTGCAAATGGTCAAAAATAATCCGCGCGATACGGTAAGTTCCAAATTGCTTAGTTCAATGGTCAAAGATGCTTTGGGCGAATATAATAACATCAAAGGTATTTACGCCGACCATCAAGCAAGTTTACAAAACAAAGTATCCACACTTTATATTGTAGAAACCGCAACACCTGCCATTCGTCGCACAAGTCCTGTGCGCTGGCTGATGGTGGTGAGTAGTACTTTGTTGGCATTTTTTGCGGGCGTTTTGGGTGTGTTGTTGTTGGAACGTTACAAAAGTTTTCGTTTAAATCTTGCTAAAGAACAATAGTAGCAATAGCTACTTTGGGCTATTGTTGTTAGTGAATTCTTTTAGCTGTTATGTCAAATAAACCTTTTTCTGCTTTATTTTCGGCTGATTCTCCTTCCCTACCCCTTCAAAATGTTTTTTATTTGTTTGGTGGTATGGTGTTGCTGTGCATTGCATTGGCGTTATTGACCAACCATATTTATTTTTTAACCATGCCTTTTGGTGTGTTGTTTGTGGCATGGCTCATACGCGACTTTAGGGCAGTCTATTTCGCCTTGCTCTTTTTTCTACCATTGTCCATAGAGCATAGCTTTGGAGAATTTCTCGCCACCGACCTTCCCACCGAACCTTTGATGATTATTTTGATGTGCGTGGCTATTGGCACTTATTTAGCCAAACCTCCACCGCATATCAAAAACATCTTGTTTCACCCTATCATGGTTTTGTTGTTGCTGCATTTGGTTTGGATAGCGATTAGTGTGGTGTATTCGCAGAATTTTTGGGTGTCTGTCAAGTATTTTTCGGCAAAAATATGGTATGTCTCGGTATTTGTAGGCATGAGCCTATTGTTGTTGCGTTCGGTCAAAGACTACAAAACCGCCTTTTGGTGCATCTATATTCCGTTAACGTTCGTGGTAATTCAAACGCTGGTGCGCCACTATTATGCCGATTTTGATTTTGTACGTGCCAATGTGGTGATGTTACCTTTTTTCCGAAACCACGTCAACTATGCCATGATGCTCGCCATCTTCTATCCTTTTTTGTGGTCGGCGCGACACTGGTATCCTGTTGGGTCTTTCAAACGCTATTGCATTGGATTTGGGATAGTGTTGTATATGGTGGCGATGTTCTATTCCTATACGCGCGCCGCTTATGTTTCTATCCTTATCCTACCTATAGTATACGGTATACTTCATTATCGTTTTACGTCTTACATTGTAACCCTAACCGCTGTGGTGTTGATGGTTGCTGGCGTTTACTATGGCACTGACAATCGCTATATGGAACTCGCTCCCAATTTTGAACGCACCATTTATCACGAAAATCTGGGCGACCACCTTTCGGCTACTTTTGCAGGAACAGATGTGTCTTTTATGGAGCGTGTCTATAGATGGGTAGCGGCGGTCAATATGTCGCAAGAACACCCTATTGTGGGATTTGGTCCTGCCAATTTCTACAATTTTTACCGTTATTATACCATTACAAGTTTTAAGACGTATGTGAGCGATAATCCCGAAAAATCAGGTGTGCATAACTATTTCTTAATGACCCTTGTCGAACAAGGTTTGGTGGGATTGATAATTCTGTTGGTTTTATGTGCGGTTTTCTTTTTGCAAGGCGAACAAATTTATCAGCGCCAAAAAAGCCAAGCCGACAAAAGTTTGGTGATGTGTGTTTTATTGTCACAATTCATCATTGTTGTCAACATGACCATTAGCGATTTGATTGAGGTAGACAAAATTGGGTCATTGTTTTTCATCAATTTTGCTTTGCTCATCAATTTAGACCTTGCGGCTCGTTCCATTTTGCCCACCACCACCGAACAAACTCCAGCATGGTACGACTAACCTACCGACAACTGTCTGCCACCACGCAAACAGTATTCCACTGTGTTCAAGACATGGATAGGCTTGAGCGGTCGCCACGCCACATTGTTTAGATGGCTACCTAAATTAATGTAGAGGTGCA
Organism: Chitinophagales bacterium; assembly: GCA_016787295.1. Lineage (GTDB taxonomy): Bacteria > Bacteroidota > Bacteroidia > Chitinophagales > UBA2359 > JAEUUX01. The sequence continues at coordinate 3,555 of JAEUUX010000288.1, read as the reverse complement.
AACTATTATTCATCATTTCGTCCTCAACATGTTGGCGAATGTTTATCATTGCTACCCAACCCGACTCTTCAATTACATCTTCATACCACTCTTCGTAGTAACTTTCGTCGTCGGCATGAAAATTCAGCACATTTTCGCCGATAAGGATAAATTTTTTGATGCCCTGCCCCAACATGGAGTCAATGATGTTACGTTTGAAAGTCATTATATCGTTCTCGATACAGTCGTTCCATTCGCCCAATAATTCTATGATGGCATATTGTTCATCATAGTCCACAAACAAAATTTTGATGTACAGCGTCGACGACCCCATATTGTCCCATTGTGGGTGAATATAGTAGTTATAGATAGTTTGGGAATACTCAAATTCGCTGTACTCTCTGCCATAGAAAGGCGAGGATTCGTCTTCGGAAGCCACATAATCGTCCCTCCAGCGATAGTAAGGTTCTATGTTCTGCATTTTTTAAATTTTGAATTTCGGGCTGAAAGTTACGGCTTTTTCTAAAAAAAACGCTTATTCCACCATAAAATACCTCCAACAAGCCTTTGTATTATGATAAACTACCAAAAATTTCAACTTTCTAACGGTCTGCGTGTTATTGTTAGCGAAGAAGCAGACAATCCCTTAGCGGTTTTTAATTTGCTTTATGATGTGGGCGCTCGCGACGAAAATCCCGACCGCACGGGTTTTGCACACCTATTCGAACACCTGATGTTTAGCGGCTCCGAAAACGCAGAAAGTTATGACGAAGAAGTACACAATGCAGGTGGAAACGCTAATGCTTTTACAAGTAGTGACCTAACCAACTTTTATATCACCTTGCCTGCCAACAATATAGAAACCGCTTTTTGGTTAGAATCTGACCGTATGTTGGCGGTGACGATTAACGAAGAATCTTTGCAACGCGAAAAAGGTGTGGTGGTAGAAGAGTTTAAGGAACACTACCTCAATCAGCCATATGGCGATGCCTACCAAAAATTGTTAAGTCTTAGCTATAATGTTCACCCCTATCAATGGCAAGTTATTGGTAAAGAACCCGCACATATCGAAAACGCTACCTTGGAAGAAGTACAACAGTTTTTTACTACCCATTATCGCCCCAATCGCGCTATTTTGTCGGTGGTGGGCGGTGTGAAAGCCGAAGAAGTTATGGTATTGGCAGAAAAATGGTTTGGTGACATACCGTCTAACTATACCTATCAACGCCAATTACCTACCGAACCCCCACAAAATACCTATAAAACTGATACTGTAATTGCCGATGTGCCGGTCAATGCTATCTATATGGCATTTCATTGCTGTTCGCGCTTAGACCCTGAGTATTATGCTACCGAAGTTATTGGCGAAATACTGTCAGGTGGGGCTTCGGGCAGGTTGTATCGCCGTTTGGTGAAAGACAATCCTTTGTTTAGCTCCTTGAATGGCTTTACGTATGGACATTTTGACAAAGATTTGTTTTATGTAGAAGGCAAGTTGCACCAAAATGTTAGTTTTGAACAAGCTTTGGCAGCTATTTGGGAACAATTGGAACTGCTGAAAACAGAACGCATTAGCTCCGAAGAACTGCAAAAATGTATCAACAAAGTGGAGTCTTCTATTGTTTTTGCTGAAGTCAATCCACAAGACAAAGCATTTTCGTTGGCATATTACGAACTTTTGGGCGATATTGACAGCATTAATACCGAATTGACAGCATACGAAAACGTGACCGATGTAGCAGTACAACAAACTGCACAGCAACTATTCCGTCCTGAGAATTGCTCGGTGCTTTGTTATCAAGCAAAAACGCCACAAGAACAATAAAACGCTCCCTACAACCTGCCAACCATTTCTCCCCATTCCTTTAATACTAAGCAAATATGATACATACCCACCGTCTAAATGAAGCCGAATATACACAAAATTTTGCTGATATTCACCCGCCTTTCGAAACGCACGAAGGAGCAAGCATAGAGGCTAATCGTTGTTTGTTTTGCTACGATGCGCCTTGCACCAAGTCGTGTCCGACAAGCATTGACGTTCCCAAATTTATTAAGCAAATAGCGACCGAGAACATTAAAGGTGCTGCCAAAACGATTTTTGACTCCAACATCATGGGAGCAGGTTGTTCGCGGGTTTGTCCTGTCGAAAAATTGTGCGAAGGTGCTTGTGTCTATAATCTTCTCCACGAAAGCCCCATCGCTATAGCTCGCCTACAGCGCTATGCGACTGCACCCGCTTTGGAAAACAATTGGCAGTTCTATAGCAGTCCCTCCGAAAAAAGTAAAAAAGTAGCTGTTGTGGGGGCTGGTCCTGCGGGTTTGGCGTGCGCCCACGCCTTAGCACAAAAAGGTGTGGCGGTGAGCATTTTTGAGAAAGAACCCAAAGGTGGTGGCTTGATGACCTACGGCGTAGCAGGCTATAAAGTCACGCCCGAATTTTGTGAAGAAGAAGTACAATGGATATTGGGTGTTGGTGGTATTGATATTCAATATGGTGTTGAGTTGGGCAAAGATGTGCAGTTGGCAGACCTACAGGCTCAATACGATGCGGTGTTTTTGGCAATTGGTGTGGGCGTGGCACGACCTTTGCAAATCGAAGGCGAGGCGCTCGATGGTGTGGTCAATGCCATATCTTTTATCTATGACATTAGAACAAAAGATTTGGCAGCTATTCCTGTAGGTGACGCAGTGGCAGTGATTGGCATGGGCATGACGGCTATTGATGCAGCAACACAAGCCAAACGTTTGGGAGCTAAAAAGGTGACGATGATTTATCGCCGTACAGAAAACGAAAAACCTTGTACCGATGCCGAACTCGATTTGGCACGCTTAGACGGTTGTGAGATAATTTGGTTGGCTGCACCACACCACATCAACGGACAAGACGGCAAAGTGACCGAAATTGTGTGTAGCGAAATGGTGCTTGGCGAACCTGATGCGTCGGGCAGACGTTCACCAGTGGATACAGGTCACACTTTTACGCTGCCTGTAGATATGGTTATCAAAGCCACAGGTCAATTACCTTATCGCAATTTGTTGTCCGAAGTAGGTGTGCAGTTCTCAAACGAAACACACGACAGTGGTAGCACAAACCTCAAAGGAGTGTTTGCAGGCGGCGACTGTGTGAATGGTGGTAAAGAAGTGGTCGATGCGGTGCAAGCTGGTAAAGTAGCAGCAGCAAGTATCTGTGACTATTTGTTTGGATAATATACACTTCGACAACCACAAGCAGCAGGCTTTAGCCGCTGCATAAAATAAAAATAGGACAGCAGTAAACCCAACGACGGACGCGTTAGGGATTGTAAGGGCAGCCGCAGGCTGGTGCTTGCACCGTAGCGAAGCGAAGCCCTGTAAAGCCCGACCCGCAGGGGAACGCCCAAAAAATAATTATTTTCTTTTAAATGTTTAATCGACTTGCGGAATGAAAATATTTGTTCCGCAAGTTTTGGTATATACTGTCATTATCCGAGTTGATATGAAGACACTTTGAGTTGATATGAAGACACTTTGAGTTGATATGAAGACACTTTGAGTTGATATGAAGACACTTTGAGTTGATATGAAGACACTTTG
>JAEUUX010000272.1 GCA_016787295.1 Chitinophagales bacterium | reverse complement strand
GAGCCAAAGTATTTATGAAGCATATCAAGAGCAAATTCAGAAAAAATAAGTATGAATAGTTATTGGTTCAATTCAAACAAAATTATGCTAAAAAAATGCGCGGAAATGATGCAACTTTTTGGTTTTTTTTGCGTCTAATGTAAACAATAAGATTTTTTGCAATGATACTAACAAAAGCAACCGATATTGGTATTAACTACCAAACTATTGCTGTGACACAAAGTCGCATAAATAAAGGTTTATTAGCTATTCCTGTTGCTTTGTTGGAGCAATTCCCGACCCAAAAAGATAAAATACACATCTATTTTGATGACGAGCAACAAGCTGAAGTTAAAAGTTTCCTTCCACTCAACACAAGTGCCAGAGAAGCACGCATTGGAGGTTTAACAAAATGGTTCGCCCAAAATAACCTCAAAGCCAATGACGAAGTAGTAATCAATGTAATAGATTCGACCGAAGGTGTGTATAGGATAAGTAAAGAAAGTCGTTTTGTGCAAGATATTCGGCAGTTGGAACAGCAATTACAACAACATATCAGTACAATAGATGATACCGAAGTAATAAACCAAACATTGCAAACGTACTGCCAAAAAGTTCATCTTACCGAAAAACAACTATTGCTAAACCAATATGTGCGTCTCAAAGATTTGCCTGTAGAAATTCGGAAATACAAAAATGTTGCAACAAAACACCGCAAGGAAAATGTACCTTTTTTGATGCGAAAAATATTAGAGGCTTGTTATGAAGGCAAATGTCAAGTGTCTGGCTTTACATTTATGCAAAAAAATGGCAAACCTTATTTTGAAATACACCATATTGACGAAAATAGAGGCAACGATTGGAAAAATTTATTGGTAGTAAGTCCCAATATCCATGCTCAATTTACATACGGTCACCATAGCAACTGTTTTGATCAAGAAGGCTGGCTAAGGCAAGTTGACCTCAACGGACAATTATATTCTGTCAAACAATTGCTCGACAAACTACCCACACAATTTACTAAAACCATTTATCAATAATCAAAAACGCGAAGTATCGACCAAAAAACCTACAAATCATTAACTAATTAAAAAAATACAAGTATCATGAAATTATCATTCGTAAAACAACTCACACTCGTAGTCGTCTTATTAGCGGGCATTGCCACACTAAACTCTTGTCACAGAGGTTATGG
>JAEUUX010000261.1 GCA_016787295.1 Chitinophagales bacterium | reverse complement strand
ACGACTCTACAATAAACTGATAGCCAAGCATCCGGACGCTACTAAAATCTACATTATTGCGGATAATGCACGTTATTACAACAATAAAAAGTTGGTCGAAACCTTTAAAAATACGGTTATTGAAGTCATACATTTACCTCCTTATTGTCCCAATTTAAATTTGATTGAACGTTTATGGAAGTGGTTAAGAGCCAAGATTGATACCGTATATTTTGAAAAATTAGCGGCTTTTGAAGAAAAGATATTTTATTATTTGGATAATACTTTAAGTTATGCTGATGAATTAAAGTCATTGCTTACACTAAACTTTCAAATTATAAACAAATAATTGAAAATATGATTTGTTTTGACTATATATAAGGGTTTAAGCCCAATTTTCTCAAAAATAGCAACATGTATTTTTTTTCATAGTTCCAAATTTTTTCACTGCATAATGTCAGTTATTTAAGTGATAAATTTATCCTACCTAGCCGCGAATCTATGCTGATAACTCTGGCTACAAGTTTTTGCCCTATATGCAGTTTTTCGCCGTTGTATTCAAAATCAAAAATATTTTCTATGCGTTTATTGGCTAATTCGCCTATGTAGATGCTTGCAGGGCGGGCTTCGTTTTCTATTTTTACGAAAACTCTGTTTTTGTATATTTGGGTTAATTTACAGGAAATAATCGAGTTTTTCTTTAACAGCCGATTGTACTTATTATTCATTCTACACAAGTGATTAAACTGAGACTTTTGTCTAATTGGCACTTGTTGTTCGATAGATAAAAGTTCATTTGCCGTAAAATTATGTGTTCTGAAAAGAACCTGTAACAACCAAATAAACTGTTGGGATGTTTTTTTTAAATTAAAACAAATTTCTATGGATATGGATTTAGGCATCCTACCCAATATCGCTGCTAATTTGTGTTTGTTCTTTTTTTTCATCGCACCCTTTGCAAAAAACACTTCATTAATAAAATCCCATGCCTTAATCTCACAGGCTCCCATAAAATAAAAATATGATAAACCTTCACCGTTTCTATAATTCTGCTTGATTTGCTGCTTTAAAGAAGTTGCGATTTTCTCCTCCTCCTCCTCCGAACTCGTCTTACACTCCGCCGCCAATAAAATATCTTTATCTGCCAAATCAAGGATAAAACCCTCCCTTTCTTTCGTCTTGTGTATCAAACAAACCTGAATACAAACGTATTACTTCTGCCCAAGTGGGGTCGTTTTGGTGTTTTTGTAATAAATCTTTATCCATTGTTTTGCTTTGTGTTTATCTTATCTAAAATGGCTTTTAGTTCTTGTTCGGTAGGCAAGTTGCTTTTCAAGTTTTCAGGAATTTGCTTGGTCAGTTTGTAGGAAGCCACACCCATCGGCTTGCTTACATCACGTAGGGCATATTCTACTACTGTATTGTTTTTGTTTCGGCAAAGCAGCAAACCGATGCTTGCTTGGTCATTGTCTTGTTTGAGCAAATCATCAACAACCGACAAATAGAAATTCAATTTGCCTACGTATTCAGGTTTGAAATCATCTATTTTGAGTTCTATGACAATAAAACATTTGAGTTTGAAATGATAAAACAACAAATCTATGTAAAAATCTTGTCCGCCTATTTCCAAATGATATTGCTTGCCTATGTAGGAAAAACCCTTGCCCAATGCCAACAAAAAATCGGTAATATTTTGGATAATTTCTTTCTCAAAGTCCTTTTCTTTGCGTTTTTCATCTTGGGCAATAAAATCAAAAATATATTCATCTTTGAAAAGTTGTTGCACCAATTCGGACTGTGGTTGTGGCAAATAGCTTTTAAAGTTATTAGGTAAAGTACCCAATTGAGTGTGTATTTGTGTATCTATTTGGTTGAGTAAAACCCGATAAGACCAACCTTGCTCGGCAGATTTGAGCAAATACCACAAACGCAATTTTTCCTCTTTAAATTTATCCAATATAAGGACATGATGTGACCAACTTAATTGTGCAGACACTGTCTGCACAATTTCAAAATTGGGATAGGCTTTGGCGAATTTCTGCATATTCTTGAGGTTTCGCAACGAAAAACCTTTACTATCAGGATAGTTTTGGGTTAAGTCTTTGGCAAGATTATCTATAATTTTCGCCCCCCAACCTTGTTCTTCTTGCTTTTCTAAAATGTTTTTACCAATGCTCCAATACAAAAACAACAACTCGCGATTGACTTGTATCAAGGTTTTGGTGCGTGCTTGTTCTATCAAGGAAGTGATGGTTTCCAATAAATGCTGATAGTCCTTATTTTTCATTTTTTTGTAATTTTTTAAATTGCATCAAAAAATCGGCTGCGTAATATTCCTGATATTGTTCGTGTGTAAAACTGTATTGGTTATCGTCATTGACTAAAATGTTCAAATCCAATGCTTTGCGTAAGAAATCTAAAAGATTGACAGGTAAGCCCAATTGCTTTTTGCGTTCTTCCAAAATAGGCAAAATGTATTCTTCTCTGTCCAAACCCGAATTTGAGCCTGTTAAATCTCTTGTTTGGTAACCCAAATAACAGAGTAATAAATGACAGGTATCTTTGTCAAAATCAATGATTTGCTTTTGCTCTCTGTCGTACAAACTATGCATAAATTTAGCAATCATTAATGCTTTATTTGTGGGGATTTTACCTTCTTTCTCCACCACTGCAATGAGCATCAAAAGCATTAAAGGCGTTTGCACAATTTTTCGCAGTCGGTCGTTGGTATCAATTTCTGCCTGAATATAGTCTTTTACCTTTTTGCCATTTTTTTCTAAAAACTCGCTGATTTGCTTGTTTTCCATTTTTTGCAAGACAAAAACGGGGGTATTCCTATTTTGCAATACATCATCAAATTCACGATTATAGCCTTGCGGTCTGCTTGTTATTAGATAAAAGTTATTTGGATAGTCTGAAATTAAGTTTTTGATTTGGGTAAAAACTTTTGCCTTTATGTTTTTCTCAATTTCATTCAAACCGTCTAAGCAAATAGAAAATCTGCCTTTTTTAAGCATTTCTATAGTAAAATCTTGGTCTTTGCCTATTCGGTCAATGATTTTTTGTAACAGGTTGTCTTTGTCTGTTAGGTTTTTCAATTCAAAATAGATAGGAATAGGCAAGTGCTTGTTTTGCAAGGCACTTTGGGCATCTTTGAAATGCAAATATTGCAAAGTCGTACTTTTTCCCATACCTACTTCGCCCAAAATTACCATTTGCTTCTCGGTAATCCTTTTACGCAATTCATCTATTTTGCCTTCTCTTGCTACTTTTATATCTTCAAAATTTTCGTCATCTTCATTGGTTTCTTCTGTATCTTCAAGAACTTCTTTGGCATACAATTCTACTTCTGCAAATTCTTCTCTGCCTTCAATATGCACAAAACGACTTTGCCAAACTTTGAAAAGTTGTCTTTGTTTTTGCAAGTAGTCGGTTAAATCATTGGGATTAAGAATAGGGATAAGTTCCTTTTTAAATTGGCGAGTGATAAATAACATAGCAATTACAAAATCCTTTATATCAGAAATAACAGTTTCTAAATTATTGGATGGCTCTATATTTCCATACAATTTTCCTTTGTGTGCAATGGCATTTCTTAAATCATAAGCCATTTTTAGTTCTTTGCCAAAAGGCATTTTACCTTGAAAATAGACAGCAGGATAGAGAGAGACAAGAGTTTGGTCATCTTTATCAAAAAACATAAAACTATCTCTGTTTGGCTGCAATAAACTAAATCTTTTAAAAAAATCAACCAAACACACTTTCAATTCACCTTCTATTTCAATAGAAAGTAACTCATAAATACTTTTGAGGTAGGTTTCAAACTTTACTGCCAAGGTAGCGCGTGCTGTTTTAAGTTGAATGCCTGTATGATTTTCAGTAGGAAAAGGTAAAGCCCCTTTGAATTCTGTAAGTTGCTTTTTTTCAATAACTTTTACGAACAAATCCAAAACTTCATCTGCGTTAAAATTTGGTTCTGTTTGTAAAATATCTTTCGTTTCTGCCAAAATTTCGGCTTTAATGTTTGTCCAGTTTATCTGCATTTAATTTTGTTTTTCGGTTTCTTAAAATAGCCCACAATTATTACTTAACCGACATTCCGTAGTTGTAAAAAATTATGCATATCTACTTGATTTTCAGCTTTCAAAACGGATATTCTTCATTATCAGCATTATTTGAACGATTATTATTACTGTTATTCTGTAATGGATAATCTTTCCTTCTGTAAGATTTCATTGTCCATTTTTTATTTAACCATTTATATTTTTCAAAATCATAACTTACGTTGCAAGAATTACATTTATATAGGTTTTCCGATATTTGTATCATCATTTTTTTGCACTTATAACAATAATACTCGGCTCTTTCAAGATGTCCTTTCTCTAATTCTACATTTTCAACTAATTCAGGGTGAATATAACCACCAACCAATTTTAAATTTTCTAATCGTCTTTTAAACATAGCAAAAGAACAACAAGTTCCACACTTATCGCAAATATAAAGTTTATGTTCACACTGTTTTGAAACTCTGCTATCTACAATATTTGCACATTCACCATTTAAGCAATGATTTAGATAGATAACTTTTTTATATTGATTACAATTCTGGTTCTCACAATGAAATCTAACATCACGATATAGAGCAAAATGAGACGTTTCCGTTGGATATAATAAGTCCCCACATTCTAAACAATATAATTTCTCAACAAGACGATTAAACGCATTAATATGACCTATCAATTTGTAATAATTACCGTCTTTTACAAAATCTACTGGTGATGATTTATTTTCGTCTGTGTTAATGCCCAAAATCCTTAATATATCTAAAAGCGTATAATATTCCCAAATTTTTTTATTCTGTTTATTTTCTGGTTTAAATGAATTATCTAAATGATTTATTTCTGCATTTAAAAAGCACGCTTCATTTACACACCACCAAAATTCATTGTTAAATTTATTGTGTGGAATTTTTGATTTTCTACCTTCGCAAAAATTTATTCCAATAGGAATATTTGGCTTATTATTTTTATATTTTGAAAACTCAACAAGGTGTGTATTATTATCATAGTGTTTTTTGTTTTCCAATTCAATAAAAAATCGATTTTCTTTTGCAAATAAAAACACTTCATTTTCATAGGCTGCAAGAACGCCCCAATGTTTTTTTTCAGAGTTCCATTTTACTTTTGGCAATTTTTTCACTTCACCCTTAAGATATTCAAAATTAGGATTTTTTTCAATATAGGTGTATGAACCATAATAGTTTCTGCCTTCTCTTTTAATTCCTGTCGGAAATTCTATACTATAATAAAATAATTCAGGATTATTTGGAAATCTAATTTGTTCTATTTTACCTTCTGAATGCCAATTATATTTCTCAGTCATTCTTCCATTGCATTGTTCAAAGTAATTTTGAATTTTGAATTTTTTGTTTCTATTGTTTTTTAAATCTTTAAAGATTAAATCGCTTTCAAATAAGAAGCTTCCTTTCGACAGATAACTTTTAATTGCTTCTATAATGGTATGTGTAGATATATCTAAAACAAAATCATCTGTAAACTGTTCATTTAGAAGGAATAGAGAAATGTCGGCTCTTACAATTTCATCTAATTCATCGAAATTAAAATCTATTTGCCTAGTATGTTTTAAATAAAATAATCTTTTGAATATATAAACTTGGTCATCGGGCTTAAAATAGATAAATTTCTTTTTGAGTAAATTCAAATCAAATATTTCTGAATAGTTTAAATGCCACAATATTAAATCATTGAAAGTGTCTTTTAGAAATAAAATTTGTTCAAGATTTCCATTATTGAGCGATGTGTATTTTCTTATGCAGTAAAATTTAGTATAAAATTCATATCTATTTGAGATATGCTTAATGTTTTTTACGATAGTTAATAATATATTTAAAATAATATCAACTGAAATAGTTTTACTATCAATCCATTTATCGATTTCTGCATATTTTGTTTCAGTATAATCAAAATAATTAATTAAATAATTGATAGGTAAAATTTCACCTAATCCTTTTGACCAAAATTCAAAATATGCAGATTGCTCAGTTTTTTCAAAAATGATTTTGTCATATTCTAGAAACAATTCAGGAAAATATTTTTTAGAATATGATAATACAAATTCAAAATTATTTTTAGATAATTGAATTTCGAATATTTTCTTTTCTAATCCTTTTGATAGAGTTTCATTTCTGATTATTATTTCAAAATGTTTAGTGTCAAATTTTGTAAAATTATTTAACAAAAAAGTGCTAATGTCTAAAATTATTCCTTCTTTATATAATTGGAAAACAACATCGTAATTGCTAAAAGAGATTATGGCTTTTGTATAATCTAATTTCCACAATTCAATGTTTTCAACACTAATAAAACTGGGGTGTTTCGATATTAATTGTTTGATTTCATAAGTAGCGTTCTCGGAAATAATAGCAACTTCTTTAATTTTTGTTACTATTAGGTTTTTGTATAAACTTCCAATTTCAGAATTTAATTTATTTATTATAACATTTTTAAATTCTACTGTATTTATTAATGAAATATAGAAACTAAAATTTTGAAATTGTTCAACTTCAAAATTATTCTCTAATTCATTTATTTTTTTTAATACTATAAGATTAAGTATTTCATTATCTTTAATATTGCTTAAACATTTAATCTCTAATAAATGATGATTGTTTGCTAAAATGTCTTTTGACGGCAAAAAATCCTTGAAAATTTGTTTGTTAAAAATTAAAATTTGATTTTCGGGGGTAAGTAATAATAAACGTTTATTTATCTTATCTAAAATACAATATTTTAAATATATATTATTTGAGGTATTGGTAATTTTATGAAATAAATTTGATTTGTTTATTAAATCGTTATCAGAAAATTCATTTATTATTTCTTGAATATTGGTATCAATTAATGTGAAATTGAAATTTTCAGGAACACTATTTAGTGTCAATTCTATAATATTATAAGTTTGGTGTTCAACCTTTATATTGTCCGAATTATCATATAAATTAAAAAGACTTTGCCAATGTTCCTTATCATTAAAATTGAAATACTTGCAATTTACAGCACTTAATTTATTGCGTTGTATAGCGGTTGTAAATACAAATGGGATTTTATTTGATGTTGAAATTTTCTCTTTGTCTTTCCATTGAGATATATGCAAAAAGACCTCTTTGCTATCGTCCGTTGAAACGATAACACCAAAACCTTTTTTGTCATCAAACCATTTAATCAAACCGAAAACCATATATATCGTGTTTTTTTATTCCCAATAACTATTACTTAACCGAACCTTTAGTTCGTTTTTTTGAAAAAAAGCCATTTCATAACTAACCCAAAGGTATTCTGATTTTTGTCCAACCAAGTTATAAATACGTCGCATATTTTAAGTTTTTTTTAAGGCTTCGCCGTCGTCAGTAACAGTCGGAGCTATTACTGCATAAAAAAGGGACAGAAATCAGAATCATTATTTCGTTAAATCCGTCGTCATACACTCCTCCAAAAACAGAAGTGTCAAAATACAATCTTGTTTTCAAAACGTTTTTTAGTTTGTTGTGTATTTTGATTTTGGCAAACTATTTATTAAACGAACCTTATGCGAAGTAGCAGTATTTGAAATACCAAACTCCACAAAAACCGCTGCAAAGCTACAAACTTCCTCTCAAACAACCAAATTTTTCATCAAAAAATTTCACTTTTTTATTCCCCCCATTTCTACCCCAAAAAGTAAGTATATTATCCAATACGTTTACAGCACAAGGGCATCATCCAAGCAGTTTGCATATTGTTGTTTGCCATCACAATTGCCTCCATTGTTCCTTTGACGATGGTGTCGAAGTTTTTTTGTTGAAATCCCGGAACACACAAGTTGTATAGAATATGGTGCGAATAGCCACCCACACCGCTATGAGTGTGTTGGGCAGTCAGCAAAACATTGGCATCGCTGTAATGGTCGTCGGGATACTGTTTTTGGAGAGTTTTCACCACAGCTTCTTTCAAAGCAATGGTATAAAAACAAATTTCAGCAACCACAAAGACGATTTTTTGAGTGCCTTGTGCTATGACAAAAGCACGAACATACAAAGGCGTTTCGATGGAATATGCCACATTTTCGTGCATACCGTAGCCCATCATACCTTTGCCATATAATAGGCAAGTGATGTCGGCTTTGCCAACACCCACGCGGTAGGGTTTGTTCATAATGAAAATAAGATTAGATTTTACTGATTGGTGCGTCAAAGATAGGCAGAAATTGGGAATTTTAGGTTAAATTAGGTACAGGAAAATGCAACGGATATTTCAATACCTGTAAAATTTGATAATTTAGTCCGCTGAATGGGGATTAAGCGTAAGTTTCCACCGATTCGCTTCCACTACAAACAAAATTAAATTAGCAATGCCCCACGCCACCAGCAACAACAAACAAGCAATAATCGCATTCCTATACTGTGGATATTGCCAATAAGCAGTGACACTCAAATAATTGTGAAGGTCACTGCTTTTTTCGCTCATAACTGCCAAATGATAGGTTCCTGGCTCCACACAGCAGACAGTTTTATAGTTGTTGCGCGACCCTTCCGACCAATCTTCGCCATAATAATACTCCATATTTTGCTCTAAGTAGCGCACCTCGTTCGTAACCCTATTCACCAGAGCAATATTCACATAAATCCACTCTTGCGTCAAATCGCAATAAGAGACTATATAAAGCGGTTGTTTTTGGGTGATGGTAAAAGGAACAGAAATTTTCTCTCCATTGTAGGTGCTATCCAAAGACATATCCAATTTGACCATTTGCTCTTGTTTTTGTACATTAAAGCCCCAATTAGTGAACAAAATGAGCATTACCATTGCCACGAACACCTTAGTGAGTTGACGCATATCTATCCAAACAGGCTGTAGCGTGTCAAAATTGCTGTTGCTTGGAATGGTTTTGCTGGGAAATCCATCGCGCAGTTGCGACCGCTTTACACGGCTACCTTTAAATGTTTTGATGCCTTCAGGGTGTTGCTCCACTACTATCACAGCAGGCGGGCTAATGTATTTAGACAAATGATAGTTTTGGCGATATAGCGGACGCTCAAAAAATCCCATAGCTGCTATCACCTGACAATTGTTGTATTGTATAAAAAGATGATAAATACTTTCGCCCTCCCGTAAAACTTTGTTAGAAGCATTGTGGTAGCCATTATCAGCAATATTGGCAACTTGCAACAATGCCCAATTCCCTTCCTCTTCGGTCAAAACACAGATAGTTCCCGTAGCGATGTCGCGCAAATGGTATTCATGCCAAACCACCAAACACACCCTAACCATAAGCACTCCTACTACTTCATATCGAGTCTCTTCAATATAGCCGATGTCTCCTATCTGCAATACATTTTCAAAAACAATTAGTTGACTTGCCAAAAACTCATCAGCAAATACTGCTGTGTCCGTTGAACTGATTTTTCTACATTTGGGACAAGCAAAAGTGACATAATCCCAATGATGGTGCAGCATCGTATTTGTTCCACAATGTTTGCAAAGATGTTCCATATCTTAGTGTTAATGTTTTGCGTTTATATGGTAGAATGTTGAGGGAATGTTTTGGGGGATAAGAACAGGATAGGTTTGACCATTACCTAAAACAAAGAAATGTCATTATTTCTTGTAATAGTTACAGCTATTCTTAAAACTCCACAAAGCTACAAAAAGTTCCACAATTGCAGCAATAAAATGGCATTGGTATAGAAAAAATAGTTGTATAGCACACACTTTTCCAACGATTAAACAAACTAATCTCCCAAAAACCTTGTTTTTTTATGACAATTTTTGGGAAGATTATGTTGTAGGAGAGGCATAATGATGATAAAACGCATTTAATAGATGTATCGACCAAAAAACAACACACAATTTTTACATTTTCTACATGCTATTTGTCTCAAAGCTCAATATTTCTACCTAAAAAACCTGACTAACTAACTAAAAAGCCAACGCATTAAAAATAATCGTTATGCGTTGTATAGCAATAGCTCAACACTGTTTCTCAAATCTTATTGATGATAAAAAAACAAAACAAAAACTCTTTGAAAATCGTAAATCTCCAAAAAAATAAGCATCAACAAATAAAATAAACACCAATACATCATGAGCAATTGATAAACGCATTAGCGCAAACCATAATATTAATCGCGCAATTGACAAACACTTTAAAGCGAACCTTAATGTTTTTAGCGCAATTGACAAACGCATTAGCGCAAACCATAATATCAGTCGCGCAATTGACAAACACTTTAAAGCGAACCCTAATGTTTTTAGCGCAATTGACAAACGCATTAGCGCAAACTGTAATTTAACTCGCGCAATTGACGATAATTGTTGCGCGAAGCATAATATAACAATAACAAAGGGCAATATTAGTGGCGCAAAGGACAATACACAAACAACAAAGGACAATTAATGTCATTAAAACAAAATAATTGTTTCTTAGAAAACAAATCAAAGTTATGATAATGAAGCTTGTTTAAGAGAATATCGAGCAATATTATCCTAAAAGCTACAAATCAATATAGCATTAACACCATTAACTTAAAACAAACAATATCGATGTAAATCAAAAAACAACAACGCTAAATTTTTTTCATACCATAATCAACAAAAACAAACACAATATCGAGCCTATTCTGCTGTTATTATAGACTATTATTTATTAGAGAAAAGTAATTATTTTTTTTGCTATTAGTTAGCATTTTTTCAACAATAAATAGTAACTTTGCACGCCAATAATACAAACACATCTTTCAAAAAACACCAACAGTATGTCCATAAAACACATCATTGCTTTCAGTCTCGTTCATCTGTTTAATTTTTTTGTTCACAATATCCACTAATTTTTTATCCATGATGCAAAAAGTATTCACTCTTTTATTGGGATTATGTATTGGCAGCAGCCTACTATTTGCCCAACAAAAAACAATATCCACAAACACTCCCAAAGGTTTAACTGATGTGTTACAAGGCAGCTTTGCCCTTGACCCATCGTATACTTCCATTCGCCATCAACAATTGATGACCTACAAAAATTTAGGGATAGAAACCGAAACCCAAGCAGATAGCCTATATGCCATCTTGCACCCTAACGCACACCCCGCTCCAGCACAAACACGCCCCACTTGCAACCTCAATAAACAAGTATATGGCTGGCATCCGTATTGGATAAGCACAGCAGCCTACAACAACTATGACTATTCCTTGCTCTCGACTTTCTGCTACTTTAGCTATGAACTCGTACCTTCATCGGGTAGCTACAGCTCTATTCACTCTTGGAAAACAACCAACTCAATTACACTCGCACAAGCCGCAGGATCGCGCGTAGACCTGTGTGTAACCAATTTTGGCAGCACCAACAACACCACATTTCTCGGCAATACCGCAGCTTGGGCAACATTTGTTGACAGCATCAAATCATTGTTAGATTATCGCAATGCGGACGGAATTAATATAGACTTCGAAGGCATGGGCAGTAGTCATCGCACCGCTTTCACCAATTTCATGCAATATACTTGCAATAGACTTCACACAGAACGCCCCGGCACTAGCGTTTCTATTGCTATGTATGCTGTGGACTGGAGCAGTACTTTTGATATTGCGGCTCTCAATAGCTATGTCGATGCTTTTATTATAATGGGCTATGATTACCACTATTCAGGCGGAAATCCTGGTCCCGTAGCCCCTTTGCATCACGGTAGTCAGTGGGCAAGCTATCCCTATAGCTATAATCGCACTGCCAACTACTATGTAAATCAGGGTATGAGCAAGTCAAAACTATTGATAGGCGTGCCATATTATGGAATTAACTGGCCATCGTCGAGCGGAAGTCCCGGCGCCTCAAGCACAGGCACAGGTTCGGCTCAATTATATAACTACATCAAAAACAATTTGCTCAACACCTATACCAACAACTGGGATGCAAGTAGCATGACACCCTATTTTGCTTACCAATCGAGCGGCGTGTGGCGACAATGCTGGTGGGACAACGAACAAAGCCTACAAGAAAAATACGATATGATACGCGACAAACAATTAGGCGGCATCGGCATTTGGGCATTAGGCTACGACGACGGATATACGCAATTGTGGGACTTAATATCCAACAACTTTACAGATTGTGGCACACCCGTTTGCAGCGATTCGGTCTATGACACAGGCGGACCCACAGGCAACTATTTAGCCAACGAAGACTACAGCATGACTTTCACTAATCCCGACGCATTGGGTAGTGTTCGCCTAACATTCAATAGTTTCAACCTCGAAAACAACTATGATTATCTATATATCCACGATGGCAGCTCAACAACAGCACCCTTAATAGCCACATTAACAGGCACAACTTTGCCACCTACCATCACTTCTAACGGGAATAGCATCACCATTCGCTTCGACTCCGACGGAGCTACCCAAGCCGCTGGTTTTGATATATCTTGGCAATGTGTAGCACCCGCTTGCACCCCAAGCACCACCGTATTGCCCCTAAACAACTGGTATACCACCAATTTTACCGCCAATTTTGCCGATACTACTTGCTCTTCTACCGCCGAATATCGTTTCTATCAAGCCTTAGACTATAACAATGAATGGCGTGGCAATGGCGCAGCGGGCTTTTTCAACGACGAATTTTCGACCGCCATTCACAGCGATTGGACAAACTTAAGCGGAACATGGAGCATCAGCAGCGGAAAATTGCAACAAACAGACGAAGCCGCCAGCAACACCAACCTTTATGCCAGCGTTGCCCAAGACTCAAGCAAAATTTATCTATATTCTTGGTCTGCCATGATGAACGGAACAGGAACTAACAAACGCTCCGGTTTACACTTCTTTTCGAGCAATGCAACCCTCGCTAATCGTGGTAATGGCTACTTAATTTGGTGGCGAATAGACCAATCGCGTTTAGAGTTTTATAAAATAACCAACGATGTCTTATCAGTTGTCAAAACCACCACCGTTACCATCTTGCCAGATGTGTGGTACAACTATCAAGTTATCTACAACCCCCAAACAGGTCTAATCTCCGTATATAGAGACGGCACATTTATCGATAGCTGGACAGATACCGCGCCTCTCAAACAAGGAAACGCTATCTCCTTACGCAATGGCAATTGTCTCACCCAGTTCGACGATGTACAAGTATGGCAAACACGCAGCACCGCCACCGCCAACATTACCGTCGGTAGCGCCAATGCTGCTATCCGTTATCAAAGCAATGCTAACTCAATGGCAGCTCGCGTGCGTTCTATCCTGAAAACCACTAACAACTATTGGACGGCTATCTCCTCCGCCGATACGCGAATCGATTGGACAGCACCCAATAGCATGACCGTCAATGACGGCACCACCACCGACATAGACCAAACCACCACTACCAATACCATAAGTGGCAACTGGACAAACAGCAGCGACACTCATTCAGGCATAACAGCTTATAGCTATGCCGTTGGTACTACCGCTGGGAACACCAACCTTGTCAATTGGACAAATGTTGGCACTGCCACAACTTTTACCAACAATAGCATAAACCTAAGCTATAACCAAACATACTACATCAGCGTTCGAGCTACCAATGGTGCAGGCTTAACAACCACCAGCAGTAGCGACGGTTTGATGGTTTTGCAGCCTTGCACCGTCCCTGCCAATGTAGCAACGAGCAATATCGCCACCACCACTGCAACCATCACATGGTCGACAGTCACACCCGCCACATCATACACCCTACAATATCGCCCAATAGGTGGAACATGGACAACTTTCACCACCGCCACCACAACAGCCAATCTTACAGGACTAACACCCGCTACCACCTACGAAGTACAAGTCGCTGCCACCTGCCCCAGCGGAACAAGCACCTACACAACAGCCAGCAACTTTACCACTTTGGCTGTTTGCACCGTTCCAACAAACACAGCAGCAAGCAATATCGCCACCACCACTGCCACAATTACGTGGTCGGTTGTCGCGCCCGCTTCGTCCTATACCGTACAATATCGTCCCACAGGCGGAACATGGACAAGCCTTACCACTACCACCACCACTGCCAATCTTACAGGACTAACGCCCGCTATTACCTACGAAGTACAAGTCGCTGCCACCTGCCCCAGCGGAACAAGCACCTACACAACCACTATTAGCTTTACAACACTTAGTTCTTGCAACATTCCAACAGCAATAACCTTCACCAATATCACCGCCAACAGTGCCACCGCCAATTGGACAGCCGTAAGCGGTGCAACTTCCTACAGCTTGCGTTATCGCCCCTCCACGAGCAGCACTTGGACCGTAGCCACTGTCTCAACAAACTCCACCATTCTATCAGGATTAACAGCCAATACAACATATAACTTCCAAGTAGCAAGTACATGCAGTAGCGGAAACAGTACTTATAGCACCACTAACAGTTTTACCACTTTGGCTACTTGTAACACACCCACCAACCTAAACGTAACCCTCATCACAAACACCAGCGCCCGCCTCAACTGGACAGCAGTGAGCGGTGCCACAAGCTATACCATACAAGGACACAAAGTAGGGTCTGCAACATGGAGCACCTTAACCGCCACCACCAACTACAAACAATTAGGCAATGTATTAAACGTCTGCAAGTCCTACGAATGGAAAGTGTTGGCAAACTGCGCGAGCGGTAGCAGCGCCTATTCGCCCCTCAACACATTCACAACAACAGGTTGCGGCATGGCAGGTAAAGACATGGACGAAATAGAGTGGAACGAATCCCCACTTTTATTACAACCAAATCCCGCCAAAGACATGGTGCAGCTATTCTTTGCCTCCTCCGACATCAACAATGCCCAATTGAGCCTCTATGACTTGAGCGGTAAGTTAGTAGAGCAACATAACTTTGTAACAGTCATCGGCGAAAACCAATATAACTGGTCTTTGTCACATCTGCCAAGCGGTTACTATTTAGTACAACTAAATACGCCAAACACACAAAGCATACAAAGATTAATCATCGAATAAGGCGGTCTATATAACCTCCACACTTGCATCAAACAGTTTCATTATCCAATAACAAACGGCTTAGGCACACACCAATGCGCCTAAGCCGTTATTTTATGGCAATAAAATAGCCCAAAAGTCTGCTAAATCTTCATTTTAGTTAAGCAGCCCGATAACATTGCATTAAATTTTTTGGGCGTTTCCCTGCGGGTCGGGCTGTTCTGGGCTTCGCTTTGCTTCGGTGCTTCGACAAGCTACGCACTGGCTAACGCCACCCGCCACATCCCTAACGCGCTTCGCCACTCGAACAAACTTTATGATATGCTTCTGAATAATAGCATTTCATTCCAACAAAATTTTAAAACAAACCACTATACAACACAAATACCGCTATCATCGAGCCAAATTCATCAATATTTCTACCGTTCAAACTAAGCAGAATTAAAAAAACATTCAAAATTTAGAAAAACTTAGCATCACCTAAATAGCACCAATACTTGTATCAATGAAAAAAACAGCACTAAAAAACCCCAACACTATAATTCACCTTAAAAACTTGAAAAAGTTTCATCAGCAGAATTTTGTGCCAAAGAAGTAGCCGCCCGATTATATTGTTGGAACACGCGCAACAAAAACACCATTACCACCGTTGCCAAAGCAGAAGCATACCAAGGCACACCACTATCAGCTTCGTTAGCAGCATCGGGCGAAACACCAAGAGCATACACCGCAATAACTGCCAAACCATTGTTGAGCAGATGCGCTACGATGGGATACAACAGATTACCACTCCAATAGTAAAGATAACCAAAAACCGCACCCAACACCATACGCGGTAAAAAACCATAGAACTGAAAATGAATGAAGCTAAACAAAGCCGCAGCAACCCAAATCGCTGCATGATGATTGTTGTTGAACCAACGTTGCAAAGTGGGTTGCAAAGCACCCCGAAACAACAATTCTTCGCCCAAAGCAGCCAACATCGCTACCACAATTAAATTGCCAATAAACTCCCCAAAGCTATCCATTTGGAGAAAAGCTGAGGTGGCTTCGGCAGCTTGGTCTTCGGCGGCACGCATGGCTTTCTCAAGCGAATCGAAAGTCGCAGGTAAATCCAATTGTTGGTTAAGTTCCATTAGCCAATTGCCCGAAGCCATCAGACACAAAGTTATGATAGTTGTAAGGAACAATAAAACAAGAACATTTTGAGAACGAAAAGACAAATAACTCCAATTGTGGCGCTGTAGATAAGCATACACCAAAGCAGGTAAAACAAAGGTGAATATAGCGCTAATGCCTTGCACCCAGCGCATAACATTAACTTCGTATTTGCTGATATGTTTCCAATCAATAGTAGCGATGTCTATGTTGGTAACTGATAAAATGAGCTGTAGCAATGCTACGCCAATGGACGCAGAAAAAAGAATAATGCCCAGCAAAAATAGTAGCTGTAGCGGCGGGTGTAGTTGCTCTAAAGGAGACGGCAATAATAGTTTCATATTAAAAAATGGCGATAATTATTTTTTAGATGAGCAAATTTGGCTGTATAAGTAGCCTATTTGAGAGGCTGAATCAGGGACAAAAGTACCTACTTTTTGGGGTATTTTGTCTAAAAATGTGCAAAATTAAAAAAAAATAAAAAAAAATAAAAAAAAATGCAAAAAAATTTGGTCGATTCAAAAATACACCGTACCTTTGCGTCACGAGTTGAGTGTAGTGATTGAAGGAGGATACCCCCTAAAAAGGGTATCCTTTCTTTTTTTGGATAATTGTAGCATTTGGCTTGATTTTGGAATGAAAAACGGCGAAGCGCGTTAGGGATTGGAAGGGCAGCCGTTAGGCAGGTGCTTGCACCGAAGCGTAGCGAAGCCCTGTAAAGCCCGACCCGCAGGGGAACGCCCAAAAAATAATTTCGCACAATAAATTACTTCGAATTATTTAACGTTGGGTTTATCATTTTTTTGTTGTTTGTTTGGTTTGATTCGCCAAAAAGCCCTACATTTGTCTGCAATTTGTAAACCTGTTCAAAATTCAATATTATGAAAAATCTTTTTGTCTTGTTGTTGGGTTTATTGTTGATGACATGGCAATTGGTGGCACAACAAATTTCTTTCTCACGTCCGCAGCGCGTTTCGCGCCAAACAGAAGAGTTTCGGATTGTAGGCAAAAATTCGCAAGGCATTTTGATACATCAATATGGAACGCGGCAAAATAGTTTGACTGCTTATCGGTCAGACCTTAACATTGCTTGGTCTAAACCTATTCCGCTGGAAAAAAAGCATGAGATTGTGCGGGTGGTGAGTTTAGACGAGGATTTGATGATACTATATACCGAAAAAGTAAAACGCAAAAACTACCTATATGCTCGAATGGCTAATGCCGAAATGATTTGGGCTACTCCAGCAGTATTGTTGGACAGTGTGCAGCGCGATCCTGCTTTGAGTTATACTTACGAAGTTGATGTTTCGCAAAATAAAAGTTTTGTGAATATCATGCGCACCAATTACGACTTTGGCGGTTTGCGGGATATGGACAATATTTTGTTGCGCAAAGACGGCAGCATGGTGTCGCACGAAGTAGTAAAACCCGACACGAAGCAACTGAATAGTAATGTGGTAGTGAGCAATATGGGGCAGGTTATTTTGGTGAGTTACCAAACGCGGCGCGATTTTTTTCGTGCCAATACGCAGTACCGTAGCGTTTATATCACTGTGTTGGACCCGCTTAGGCAACGCACCGAACGTTTTACGATTGAAGACGAAAAGTATCGTTTTAATGAAGCCAAATTTGCTTTAGACCATTTGAATAATCGTTTTGTGGTAGCAGGATTTTATGCACAAGGCACCAACGAAACGGCTTTGGGTTGGTTCTATTCCACCTTAGATTTGACGACATTAAGCCTCGCCAAACCGATACTTAGTTCTTTTGAACTCGATTATTTTAAGAAAAACAACCTAAAATCTAGCGCTTTTAATAAAACAGGCATAGCAGACCTTTCGGCACGACAAGTGGTGGTGCGGCGCGATGGTGGGGTGTTGTTGGTGGGAGAGGTGAGTTATACCACACGCCAAACGATTGCTCAAAATGGTTTTGATATGTCGGGACGTACCATTGGTTTTTCTGTGAATTATTACAACGAAGATGTTTTTTCATTTTCGCTTCAGCCCGATGGTAGTTTGTTGTGGGCAAATGTTGTGCAAAAGAAACAGTATTCGGAAGATGATGATGCTATTTATTCTTCTTTTGGCTTAATGAATCGTCGCCATAGTGTTGATTTGTTGTTTAACCAAGAAATTAACTATAGTACGCCTATTGTGGGTGGTGCGGTGAGTAGTTCGGGCAGTTATAAGATGGTTAATTTGATGTCGAAGCAAGATTTGGGCATATTGTTGTCGCTGCGCAACGGCAAACAAGTTTCGGCAGAGGAATATGTCGTGCCAAGTTTTACGCGCAGAGGAGATTTTATGTTGGCTAAAATCAATTTTTAGTGATTATTGTTTAATGTGAGCATAAATTGGTTAAAAAATAAGAAACTGTTGCCTATTTACTGTATTCGTAAATTTGGCAACAGTCTTTTTTTTGTCTATTGGATACCTAAAAAAATGGTCTATTTTCCGCGCCAATGATTGATTTGGTACGCCACAAAATCGTATAGCGAATCTTTGATGTGTGTGAAAGTGTTGGGGTGTTGCAGGTCTTTTTCATAGTTGTCTAAGGCATAAGCACAAGCTCGTTTGCCGAGGGCAATTTGTTCGGCGGCTTTGTAGAAAGCATAAGGCGGACAACTTTTTCGGGCGATATTAATCAAAATATCGGGTTTGTGGAGCATCATGGCGTAGTGTGTAAGGCGATTTTGAGTGATTTCGACCACTTTTGAGACAATAGCCAAATGGTTGGCACGTTGTCGCACCAAACTAAGCGCGGGCAGACTTTCAAACCATTTGTTGTCAAACAATTTGGCTTTGGTGGAGCGTTCCCATTCGTGTGTTCCTTCGGCGTGTTGGTTATCGGGCAATGTGGCATTGAGGTTGACAACGATAATCAAATCGGCTTTGTGGTGCAAAATAGGTTCTATGGGAGTGGGATTGACCACGCCGCCGTCAATGAGTCTTCTTTCACCAATTTGGGCAGGTACAACGATGTTGGGAATGGCAGCAGAGGCGCGCATGGCTTGCAATACGCTGCCTTTATTGAACCACACCTCTTGGTTGGTTTCCAAATCGCAAGCAACTGCTGTGTAATGGATAGGTAAAGATTCGATGAGGGTATCGCCGACTAATTGTTTTAGTTCGTCATAAATTTTTTCGCCTTTGATAAGTCCTTCGTTGGTAAAAACAAAGTCCATCATGCGAAACACACGCATTTTGGTCTGTTGTAGAAGGTGATTTTTGAGCAAATCCATTTTGCCCATCGCATACACACCGCCTACGACGGCACCCATAGACGAACCCGAAATATGGCGAATGTCATAGCCGCGCGACTCCAATTCTTCGATAACGCCAATGTGTGCCATGCCACGAGCGCCGCCGCTGCCCAGCACCAACGAAACTGTTTTTTTTCGCATGATAAGGTGATGTTTGAAAACTTTTTGTGATTATTGTTAATTTTATTGCCTACCACGACAACCGAGTGGAAAGACTTGTCCTGTGTTTAGCGTGCCTTGCAAAGTACCAATACCACTATAAGTATTATTGGGTAGTAAAGTGTATATAGCAGGCTCAAGAGTTTCGATAATAGCAGTAGGAGTGATGAGTATTTTATCTGTGACTACCCGTACATTAGAAATTACTTGCGCTGGCACAGCCACCACTTGCTTTGATACAGTTACGTATGTTGCTGGAAAGAAAACTTTTTTCCATAATTTGGGGCTTTTGGGGCATTGTACCCATTCGATGTGAGCATCTGCAATCGCTATTTCTTCCGTAAGAGTAACAAATTGAGGCGGGACAACAACCAAAGAGTCGTATTCAGTGACCATCCCTGCTTGAAATGCAAAAGTAGGAGGAACAATACTCAATATAGTGTAAGCCTCGTCAATTAAGATTTGTTGCGCTCCTATTATCTGTGGGGCATCTACTTTCTGGATATTACCCTGTAATTTATACCAGATATTGTATTGTGCTGTGTCTAAGAAAACAGACAAATTTTGTGCTTGAGTATGGAAAAAGTTGATACAAAAAAAGCACATTAAGAACATAAAACGTAAAAAAAATGGTTTCATAAAGAAAGTATTTTAAAATAAAGAGTAAATTTCATACCAAAAATCAGGGAGCTTCTACCAACAAACTGCTACTTTGTGCAATAGGTGGCGCTGCAAACCATGTTTTGGTGCGTTGCCATGTTTCGCGAAAAAGTTCGGAGCAGCGATATTTTTCCAAATGTTCGGGACTTTCCCACTGACTGTAGGTGAAAACAATGGTAGGATTGTCCACACTTTGCCACAAAGCTAAATAACAACAACCCTCAAATTGGCGAATTTGGGGATGTTTTTCTTGAAACATTGCCAAAAAAACAGGTAAATGTTCGGGTAAAAACTGCATTTGCACAATTCTGTTCAACATGATTTGGAGGTATGAAATAGTGCTATTGTTGACAAAATAGCACATAAAATTAGGTGAAATTTGATTTGGCAAAGGTACGTAGCATTTCTGAAAAAACAAGCAAAAACAAAAACGAAAACAGGAGAAAATACAAGAAAACCTTTAAAACCTACAAAAACAGAGCGGTTTTGAAAAAAAATAAAAAAAAATAAAAAAAAATGTCAAAAAATTTGGTCGAACTAAAAAAACACCTTACCTTTGTGCCAGCGAGTTGAGTGTAGTGATTTGAAGGAGGATACCCCGTAAAAAGGGTATCCTTTTTTTTATGTTCTTTCATGATTTTGATGGTGAACGAAAAACGAAGGTTTGTGTTATACCAAAATAATGAATAGAAATTTGAACAGTATCCTCAAAATCACTCCTGTCATGCACAAGTTTTTTGTGGAATTGCATGGGAGTTTGTGCGTAACATAAATGAACTCTTATTTGCCAGCATGTTGTAGTGCCATGCTCACCCAAGCAACCAACACAATAGGCAAGTATAAGTCTGGCAATATCTTTGTTGCTCGTCCCGATACAGCCCGTAAGCGCTACTCATTAAGGCTCTTTGCTGGTGAAAAAATAGCTTTTTTGACCAAAAATCTTAAAAAAAAGCTAAATTGTAAAAAAAAATGACAAAAAATGCAAAAATGTTTTTGCGCTACCTAAATTGATATTATTTTTGCGCCTGATTCTAAAAGCACCTAAAAGTAAACTCCCTGACCCTCCATATTGTTCAACCGATTTATAACGTCAAAGAATGAAAGATAAAATTGTTTTTTGGGGACAAGATGAAAAAGAAAACGACATTCTTGTAGCCCTTCGACTCCGTGCCAACGACAACAAAGTAGACATTTGGACTTTTCAGAAAGACAAACACCCTGAAACCTTTGTGGATAAAATGTTTCAAAATTGGGACGACATCAATCCCGCCGAATTTGAACAACCCTATCTCCACATCGAGCGCGACATGTCACAACCCACCTTGCTGCCCGACGAAATTCGCACCAAAAGCACCGAAATAGTCGCGCGCGCCGAAACAGAATGGGTATTTAAGGTTTTATCCATGAAATTTGCCGCCGAGTTAGATGCCGAAATAGACGCTTTGCATACTATAATCAACAACCTAAAAGAGTATGACCATGAAGTTTGGGTGACTACACAGGCTTTCTGGGAAAAAATTTCTGATAAATTCAGAGGGCGCGACATCAACAAAGAACAATCTATTGCTTTACGCGAAAAACTGAACGGTTGTTTTAGCAAACTAAAAGATTTGCGAAAAGCAGAGCGCTTTGAAGAGGAATTACAAAAAAATGCCGACAAATTAACCAAACAACTTGACGAACAAATTGCCTACATCAAAAAAGGCGATGCCAATCTGGGTGATATTTTCGATGCACTAAAAGCCATTCAGGACGAAGCCAAAGAAGCACGCCTTTCGCGCGAAGTCCGAACAATGGTGCGTGATAAAACGAACGAAGCTTTTGAACTATTGCGCGAAGAACGCAAAAACATACGCAGCCGTCGCCAAGATTTTCGTGTCAAACAGTTGCAAGAAACCATCGAAAAACTAAAAGTATCGATACAACGCGACCAACAAGATTTGGAATATCAACATAACCGCAACAAAATGGGTAGTCAGTTAGAAGTGCAGTTGCGCGATGCCAAGCTCAACATGCTTTCCAAAGCCATTGTATCTAAAGAGGCACGTTTGGCAGACATGCAGCGTTCCCTCGACGAACTATTGCAACCGACTAACCCGCCAATTGGCGAACAAGCCACCGTTGCCTCTTCTCCCTCCGATATGGTGGAAGAACTTCCAAACGAAAATGCATAGTATTGGGACAAGCTTTGGGTCTAAAATAAAATCCTATATAAATACATCACAAAAATAGGACTTCTTGTCCCATAAACCCCTGTAGGAAAATAAGACCTACAGGGGTTTATGTAATATTTTGGAGAAAAAATAGTACCTTTGTCCCAAAAAGGAATAACAAAATAACAAAAAACTAATTTACAAGTTCCTAAATAACCATATCCCATGCAATTAAAAACCATTTTTATCTTTCTTTTGTTGCTGGTAATAACAGAAAGTTGTAAACGTGCCGACGATGACCCTTGGTTTACTTTCTATACACGCGACCAGCGTTTGGAGGGCGGTTGGCATCTGAAACAATACTTTCTCAATGCCGATAATAATGCTTTGATTAACACCGTTTTCAGCTCAACGGCTTGTGATACAGGTAGTCTGGGAGGTTTGCGGGAGATATCATTGAGCCAAGAGTCTGATTTCTTAGACACCACCTTAGTGGCTTCCGTCGTACAAACCAATACAGGACAAGCCAGCCAAGTGTACAATTATAACATCACTTTTAGCTATGACCTTACCGTAGAAAAAAAAGGTACTTATAGCTGTTCGGGAAGTTATCGTTTTTTGGATCCTGCACAAAATAGGTTAGTAGAAGGTGATTTTTCGACCGACGAAAAACATTGGTATTGGTCAGAAGATAGCCGCAAAAAAACAGCAGTTACTTTCATTGATTTCCCAATTATCGATGCTACGGCTATTCAAGAATTGGGTAGCCCTTTGCGCTATATCGCTACCAAAACTTTTGATTTGGCAGAATTACGCGACAAAAAAATGCGTTTTATGGACGAAAATACTTCGTCTACCAACAATGTCCAAAATTTTTCTGCCTATACAGTTTATACCGAATTGGACACTATTTATAATTGTACCCGCCAGATTTCCACCGAAAGTACAGATACATATAGCAGCGAATGGGAGTGGTTTCGATAAATTCGGATACATTTTCACTTTGCCTAAGCAACAAAAAAGTGCTGATAAAACCTTATCAGCACTTTTTTGTGTCTATTAGACAGAGATACATCATATAGCATTTTAGAAATCGTCGTCCAAAGCAAAAATTTGAGCTTCTTTGTTTGCCATCACGCCTGCTTTTTGATAGTCACCGACGCGTTTTTCAAAGAAATTGGTTTTGCCTTGCATGCTTATCATTTCCATGAAAGGAAAAGGGTTTTCGGCATAGTATAGTTTGGGGTGTCCCAATGCCACCAAAAGGCGGTCGGCAACAAATTCGATATAGCTTTTCATCATGTCGGCGTTCATGCCAATCAATGAAACAGGCAACGCTTCGGCAACAAATTCTTTTTCGCCCTCGACTGCTTCTGTGATGATAGCATGAATTGTTTCGGTAGAGAGTTTGTTTTGCAACATGCTGTAGAGTAGGCAAGCGAAATCGCAATGCAGACCTTCGTCGCGGCTAATGAGTTCGTTAGAAAAACACAAACCGGGCATCAAACCGCGTTTTTTGAGCCAGAATATAGAACAAAAGCTACCACTAAAAAATATCCCTTCGACGGCTGCAAAAGCCACTAAACGATGCGCAAAAGAAGGAGCATTTTCTATCCACCGCAATGCCCAATTAGCTTTTTTCTCGATAGATGGAACGTTGTCAATAGCATGAAAAAGGTAATCTTTTTCGGTTTCGTCTTTGATGTAAGTGTCTATTAAAAGGCTGTAGGTTTCGGCATGAATGTTTTCGATGGCAATTTGAAAACCATAAAAGCAACGTGCTTCGGGGATTTGCACTTCGCGAATAAAATTGACGGCTAAGTTTTCGTTAACAATGCCATCGCTGGCAGCAAAAAAAGCTAAAACGTGTTTGATAAAGTAGCGTTCATCTTCATTAAGGCGGTGCTGCCAATCATTGTCGTCTTGGCTAAGGTCGATTTCTTCGGCAGTCCAAAAGCTCGCTTCTGCTTGTTTATACATTTTCCAAACATCATGATGTTGGATAGGAAACAGCACAAATCGGTTTTTATTTTCTACGAGAATGGGTTCCATAAATATCCTAAATTGGGTTGTTGTTTTAGCAAAATTGCTACGTTTTTAACAAAAAAATGATAATTTTAGAAAAAAAATGCTTATTTCAGCAATAAACAAGGCAAAGATACATGGAATTGTTGTAATGCTCAAAAAAACTTATCCACAATTTGTGGAAAAATGGCGCTTGATGTTTTTCTATATACATAACCAACTGATTTGGCGGGAGTTAGGCGATAAATAAAAATACCTGTCCATCTCTGCGGACAGGTATTTTTATGTTACTATTGGAGTACTTAGCAGTTCCTCAAGGTAATGTAGTCTGGTGTTTGTTTTTCCGTAGGGTAGGGTTTAAACTCTACCCTACACAGAAAAACGTTGCTCGACAAGATTAAAGTGAAAGACTGTTTAGCATCGAATGTCTTAAAAACACCTGAATCTGTCTTGTAAGAGTCGAACATAAATAGCCAAGGTATGCAACATGTGAAAAATGCAGGGAGATAACTCAACAAATTTGCCTAAAACTCAACAACTTTTAAGGAAAAGTAAAATAACTACTTGCCTATAAAAAAAACAACTAACTTTGCAGTTTAAATCACCAAATTGCCTTTAATTTAATATTAACACTATGATGTCTCTAACCAACGACCAATGGAACGATATATGCGATGCCATTCAGCAAAATGAATGCGTATTGCTGCTCGGTCCCAATGCTGCTACCTACAACGGCGAACCGCTATCACAATTATTAGCCAAACGCATGGCTCGCAGCTTGCAGCGTGAATACGGTGTAGAGCCTACCGACTGCCCCGCCAAACTGTTTGAATTGGTGAAGATGTACCAAAGCAAATGCGGCGACCGCACAAATGCGCTTGAAAAAATTGGCAGAATGTTCAGGTCTTTTTACGAAGAATTTGTGCCAATGGATATTCCGATTTATCGCTTGCTTGCCGAGTTGCCTTTGCGCTACATCATCAACACCAGCCCCGACGACTTGGCAGCACAAGCCTTGGCACAAAAAGACCGTGTGCCACATTTCTTCTTCTACCACTTTTTCAAACCCGAACACAATAGCACTGCCAACGCCAAAGCAGTAGATTTAGACCAAGTGATAGACATTGACCGTCCGTTGCTATACAACCTAACAGGACACTATTCGCAACCCGACTCCTTAGTGCTGACCGACGACGACCGCCTGCAATTTGTGGAAAAAGTGCTGCAAACCGATAAAGGAGGCTTGCCGCCTAATTTGGCTTTTTATTATACCAATAAGCCGCGCTTCAGGATGCGCAAAACCTATTTGTTTGTGGGTTTTGATTTCAATGAATGGCATTTGCGGCTGTTGATGCACCTTTTGCGCCGCAGCCAAGAACACCTGCCCCAGACTTTTACGCTCCAAAATGCCGATGACCTTCATAGCGAAATTCGCTTTTTTTATGACAACAGTTTCAATATGGTGTTTGCGGGCAACCAAAGCGAATCTTTTTTGGCAGAACTCGGCGGGCGACTGAAAAAAAACACTAATAGCAAAAAGGACAATGCCCATGCCTTGCAACTGCTATTGCTCTACCACGAAGCCGACACACCCTTGCTCGAAGAGTTGGAGAAACATTTGGCAAGTTTGCGCGGTGGCGGCTGGATTGAAACATGGCATGAAGGTAAAATATCGAGCGGCAACGACCATGACCAGACTATTGCCCAACATTTGCAAACTGCCGACATCATTGTACCTTTGGTGACAGCCAATTTTATGGACTCTGATAGCTTGTATGAACAAGACTTGCAAATTGCCTTGCAACGCCACGAAAACGGACAAGCCAAATTAGTGCCTATTTTGATGACTCCCTACAACCTCTACGACACGGTTTTTGAAGACCTAAACACCCTGCTGCCCAAACCGCGCGGCAAAGCAGTGAGCGAAAAACCCGACCGCGAGGCTGCCTTAGCCGACATCGCCAAAGAAATACGAACGATTATCGACCGCATCAAAAACCCCATTAAAATCATTTTGTCATGAAGCGTTATCCGGGCATTCAATCTTATGACCGCGACCGTCGCCATTTGTTTTTTGGCAGAGAACGCGAAACCAAAGAACTGTTTCGTTTGACGGTATTGCAACCCATAGTGGTGTTGTTTGGCAAATCGGGAACAGGCAAAACCTCCCTAATACAAGCAGGTGTAACGCCCATGCTACACGAAAGGCGTTTGCATCCCGTTTTTTTGCGCATCAACCAAACCGACAAACCCATAGTACAACAGATACACGCCTTGCTGGAACAGGGCGAATACCTGCCCTACAATACGCCTGACAAGCTAAGTTTGTGGGACTACTGCCACCGCTTTGCCTACAGCGAGGCGGGCGAAAGTTTTACGCCTCTCTATGTTTTCGACCAGTTTGAGGAATTGTTTACGCTCTATGCCGACCGTCCCGAAGAGCAAAAACAATTTATTGACCAATTGGCGCAAGTGATGAACGGCACAGCACCCGAAGGGCATCGCCGCAGCACGCCACCCAAAGCGCATTTCCTCATCTCTATCCGTTCCGATTATTTGTATTTGCTTGACCGCCTTAGCGACCAAATTCCTGCCATATTGAGCACCCGCTACGAGCTATCTGATCTTACTATAGACAATGCCCGACAAGCCATTGAACAGCCCGCTTTGGCGCAAGGCAGTTTTGATAGCCCAACATTTAGCTATAGCCTTGATGCCCTGCAAAACATAATGACCGAATTGAGCCAAGAGCAACAAACCAATATCCACACACAAAGCCGTGAAGTGGGCGGTTTTCAATTGCAATTGTTGTGCCAGCGCATAGAAGAAAAAATTATAGCCAGCCATGCCGATAAAACACATGAACCCTATCCCATTATTACTGTAACCACCGATTTTTATGGCGGCACACCAGGTATACGCCAAATCATCGGCGAATTTTACAACAGCGTATTGCAAAAATATACCAATGCCAACACCCGCCGACATGTGCAACAACTAATAGAAGAGGGCTTGATAAGCAATGGCAGGCGTATTATTTTGGAACAAGAGTACCTCAAACAAACCTACCAACTTACCCAAGCCGACATAGACCAACTGACCAACGAGCGGCTGTGCCGCAAAGAAGCCAGTTCCAATATGTGGTATTACGAAATAAGCCACGACACCCTACTAAAGCCCATTATTAGCACCTACGAACTGCGCCGCGATGCCGAAGAAAAAATGCGCCTCGCTGAAGAAAAAGCCGAAGCCTATCGCAAAGCAGCCGAAGCACAAGCACAAGCCGAAAAAGACAGACAACTGCGCATAGTAGCCGAACAAGCTAAACGCCGCGCCAATATCTTTACTACTATTGCCGTAATAGTGGCTTTGTTGGCTGTGGGGGCGGGATGGTTTGCTTATGTAAAACAACAGGAATCAGAACAAACCTTGAAGGATTTGATAAAGACCCAACGACAAGCAGTAGCAGCTAAAATATACGCCGTTGCCAAAAATTACGATGAATTAGGACAGAATGACTATGCCTGCCAAAACTACCAAAAAGTATTAGACACGCTGCGCCAATACCCCCAAGATAGCCTATACCTATCCACCAAAAAAGAAATGCAAAAGCAATGCAAACCATAAATATCATTTTATACCAATTGGCAGCAGCAACCCTATGGATAGGTGTCGTTGCAAACCCACCACTAAGGGCGCAAAACATTGCCCAAACCTGCTCGCGCTATGAAGAGCAAATGTGCAAGGGAGAGGATAATTTTGCCAAAAACAACTACTACGAGGCACTGCGCAACTATCAAGCTGCTGCCATAGCCGCCAAAGAATGTGGTATTAACTCACCACAACCCGATCTGAAAATACAACGATTGGTAGCCGAAATAGAAAAACAACGCACCGCCGCGCAACAGGCTACTAAACTAGCCAAAACAGAAGCCGAAAAAGCCCGAAAAGCCGAAGCTAATGCCAAAACAGAAGCCGAAAAAGCCCGAAAAGCCGAAGCTAATGCCAAAACAGAAGCCGAAAAAGCCCAACAGTCCAAAATAAAAGCCGACACCAGCGCGGCACAAGCTAAACGCGCCCAAGCAGAAACCCAAACCGCCCTACAAAAAGCCCAAAAACTCATAGATGCCTTTTATTTCTATGAGGATAGATTTGCATTGGCTTTTAAGGACGATAATTTCTACTTTATAGACAAAAACGGCGATAGGGTAGAAAAATTAGAAAAATGGAAAAGGGCAGAGCAGTTCGATGAGAGGGGGTTTGCTAAAATAGAAAGTGAAGATTGTCTTAAATGCTTATTAGACACCTTGGGTAATACCTACCACGTAGTCTACAA
The DNA here is from genome assembly GCA_016787295.1 of Chitinophagales bacterium. Lineage (GTDB taxonomy): Bacteria > Bacteroidota > Bacteroidia > Chitinophagales > UBA2359 > JAEUUX01. Next base: position 15,674 of record JAEUUX010000261.1, on the reverse strand, counting down.
CCCAAAAGACTTAAAGTCAGACATAGCTGCCTTAGACCTAAGCAGACAACAACTAACTGTCTTACCCGAAGAAACATACCAAAACACCCAACTGAAAGTATTATTGTTAAACGACAACCAATTAAGTACCCTACCCGAAAGGACGGAGCAGTTAAGCAATTTGCAAACATTGGATTTATCTAAAAACCAATTTGACACTCTACCTGAAAGTGTTACCAAATTAAGCAATTTGCAAAAGCTGTATTTAAGCTCCAATAAATTAAAGACGCTACCCGAAAGTTCAAAAAATCTGACCAACTTGCAAGTACTGAATTTATGGAGCAATGAATTCATCACCCTACCTGAAAGTGTTACCAAATTAAGCAATTTGCAAAAGCTGTATTTAAACTCCAATAAATTAAAGACGCTACCCGAAAGTTTAAAAAATCTGACCAACTTGCAAGTACTGAATTTATGGAGCAATGAATTCATCACCCTACCTGAAAGTGTTACCAAATTAAGCAATTTGCAAGAGCTGTATTTAAACTCCAATAAATTAAAGACGCTACCCGAAAGTATTGGGAAATTAAACAAGTTACAAACACTGGACTTAAGATATAATGGATTAGACACTCTACCCGAAAGCATAGGGCAATTACATAATTTGCGAGCACTGAACTTAAGCTATAACGGATTAGATACCCTTCCCCAAAGTATAGGACAATTAAGCAATTTGCAAAAACTTATGTTAGACAATAACCAATTAAAAGGACTTCCCCAAAGTATAGGACAATTAAGCAATTTGCAAGAACTGAACTTAAGCTATAACGGATTAGATACCCTTCCCCAAAGTATAGGGCAATTACGTAATTTGCAAGAACTGAATTTATACAGTAACCAATTAAAAGACCTTCCCCAAAGCATGGGGCAATTAAGCAACTTAACAAGTATAAACATAGATTGGGGTAAAATATCGTTTTTGCCCGATTCACTTGTATGGACTAAAATTATTACATTAAACTTAACAGGTAAAGACATTACATTGTTACCCAAAAACTTTGAAAAATTAAGTAACTTACAAACATTGATTTTACCCTACAACAAATTAATTGAGCTACCCGAAAATATAGGGCAATTAAGGAACTTGAAATACCTAAGTTTAGATTTCAACCAATTAAAAGTGCTACCCCAAAGTATAGGGCAATTAAGGAACTTGCAATATCTAAGTTTAGATTTCAACCAATTAAAAGTGCTACCCCAAAGTATAGGGCAATTAAGCAATTTACGAACGCTGAGTTTAGAGAATAATCAATTAAGAACCCTACCCGAAAGTATAGGACAATTAAATAACTTGCAAGAGTTGGATTTAAGACGCAATGAATTAGACTTCCTGCCCCAAAGTATAGGACAATTAAGCAATTTACAAGTGTTGAATTTAAACCGTAACCAACTAAGCATCCTACCCGAAAGTATAGGACAATTAAGTAATTTACAAGGATTGCACTTAAACTATAACCAACTAAGCATCCTATCTGAAAATATTACCAAATTAAGCAATTTGCAGATGCTGAGTTTAGAATATAACAAATTAGAAGCCCTACCTGAAAGTATTACTAAACTAGGCAATTTGCGAGAACTGTATTTAAGTGCTAACAAATTAGATACTCTACCTGAAAGTATTACTAAATTAAGCAATTTACAAAAACTGATTTTAGACGGATACTATTTTGGAACTAACCGGTTAATTACCCTACCCGAAAGTATTGGGCAATTAAGCAATTTACAATACCTAAGTTTAGGTCTCAATAAGTTAATTGCCCTGCCCGAAAGTATTGGGCAATTAAGCAAATTGCAAACATTATATTTGGGAATAAACCAATTAAAAACCCTACCCGAAAGTATAGGACAATTAAGCAATTTACAGATACTCGGTTTAGGTGGCAACAAATTAGATATTCTACCCGAAAGTATTACAAAATTAAGCAATTTGCAATCGCTGAGTTTAGACAATAACCAATTAATTGCCCTACCCGAAAGTATAGGACGATTAAGCAATTTACAAATACTGGGTTTAGGTAATAACCAATTAAACGCCCTGCCAAACGATATTATTAAATTAAATAACCTAAAAGAACTGTATTTGAACGATAACCAATTTAATAACATACCCGAAGGCATTGCCAAATTAAACAATTTGCAAACGCTGTATTTAGGCAATAACCAATTTGTTAACATGCCAGAATATATTAGTAAATTAAATAGCCTAAAAGTACTGAATTTGGACAATGACAACGCCTTATTTCCTTACAACAAAGAATTAAAAGACGATGAGTTAAAAACCTTCCTTAGCAAATTAGCTAAAGGAGAGGCAAAATATGGGGGTTATATAGGTTTGTTTAATAAACAATTACAAGACACTAAACAGGATAGCGCCAATTACAAGACTTGGTATGAACTAAGCCATTCTGCCCTATTCGTAAACAAACCCCAAGAAGCTATACAAGCCGCACAAAAAACACTTGCATTAGACAGTACCCAAGTAAGCGTAGAACGCTATTTAGCCTTGGGTTATCTCCTCAACAATCAATACGCCCAAGCAAAAGCCATTTATCTAAAATGGAAAGGCAAATCCTTTACTTATATATTTTATGAGCGCAATTATAATGACCTTTTCTTAAAAGACATTGCCGACTTAGAAGCCGCAGGCATCACCCACCCCGATTTTGCGCGGGTGCGGGCTTTGTTGCAGGAGTAGGGTATAATAAACAAACCCAAAACCCCATGCGCAACAAACAGCCCACCTCTTTTGCAGAGATGGGCTGTTATTTTTTTATTACAGCTCGGCATTATCAGAAAGACACCCTAAGACCAAGATGATGATTCCCGCCAGCGGGGTGCCAGATAGCTCGACCGTAGTCGATACCAAAACGTTTGATTTGTATGCCCGCTCCGAATGAAAAACCCGCCAGCGAACGGCGATTATTCATCCAAAAAACCTGTTTGCGTTGATGGTTATAAGCTACCCGCAAAGTCAATACTTTGCCCAAATAGAGTTCGCCGCTAAAGATAAGGTGTTGAAACAAATTATCTACAAAATAACTTTTCTTTTTGGCTTCGTCTTGCCCCAGCACAATAGTATTGCTTGGCTCTTGGCGTGGGTAGCGGATATCCCAACGGAACAAATCGTGCGCCATGACCGAAAAACGGAAAGGCAGGTATTTGAGTCGATGCGAAACACCTATTTGCAAATCAGTAGGCAATTTTTCGCGTTCGCCTGCGTAGGTGTTGAGCATAGCACCTGCGTGTTTCAATACGATGGCTGCCATAAAACGTCCGCTACTGTCACGGTAAGCCGCACCAAAATCTGCGGACAAACCATTGGCATTGTAGTCGGCTAATTGACTGCCTATCCACCGCACATTCATGCCATAGCGCCAATGTCGGCGCTGCCACGAACCGCCAAGATGTACAGCATATTCGCCCGCCGAAAATTCGCCTATAGTATTGGCGTACAAGTCGGTGCGCACAAAATTGCCGTAGGTAACATATTGCACTCCACCGCCAAAAGTGAGCGGACTTGTTTTCCAGCGGTGCGCAAAACCCACTGCGCCTTGCTGAATGTCGGCAACATAAAATTGGTGGTTCACAGCCAACTGATGGTGCATTTGTTCGTTATAAAGCGCAGGATTTTGGGCTGCGCCCGTTGGATCATTGTCCATAATGGCAACCTGCTGCCCACCCAAAGCCGTAATGCGTGCTGAGGGAGAAAGGTCGAGAAATTGGAAAACTGCTGTTTGTGCCGTAGTGGTTTCGTTTGCCAATAGCAACAGTAAGTATCCCAAGAGTATTTTTTTTATGCCCATAATGTGTCATTTGCGTTGCATTACCTTATTGATGTATTTGGCATGGATATGGTTGCATGAGAAAGAAAAAAAATTAGCGCAATTTGAGCGTCACAAAAGTCAATACTGCCAACAGAATGGCTATTGTCCAAAAGCGGGTAACGATTTTGGCTTCGTGCAATCCCTTTTTTTGGTAGTGATGATGCAGGGGAGACATCAGGAAAATGCGCCGCCCTTCGCCAAATTTATTCTTGGTGTATTTGAAATAACTAACCTGTAAGACAACTGATAAATTTTCTGCTAAAAAGATAGCACACAAAATAGGAATCAACAACTCTTTTCGAACAGCAATTGCCAATACTGCAATGATACCGCCCAATGTAAGACTACCCGTATCGCCCATAAATACCTGCGCGGGATATGCGTTGTACCACAAAAAGCCAATGCACGCGCCCACACAAGCCGCCGAAAAAACAACTAACTCGCCAATATTGGGTAGATACATGATGTTGAGGTATTGCGCAGCAATGATGTTGCCCGAAAAATAGGCAAACAAACCCAAGCATACCAAATTAATAGCCGATACGCCCGATGCCAAACCATCGATGCCGTCGGTGAGGTTGGCGGCATTAGAGACTGCTGTAATAATGAAAATTACGATAGGAATGTATACCAAAAACGCCCAATAACGATAGTCTCCTCCCAAAAATTTCAGTAAAACACTATAGTCAATTTCATAGGTTTTTAGAAACGGAACAGTAGATATGGGCGCTTTATAGTCTATTACCACTTTTTTTTGATTGGCGTGGTCGTCTTCAAAATTCAGCCGATTGATAGTGCCTATAACTTGTTGCGAACCATTGCTGGAAACGTTTTGGCGAATAACAATATCGGGATGAAAAAACATGGTATAGCCCACAATCAAACCCAAACCCACTTGCCCAATGATTTTGGTGCGGGCGCGCAAACCACCTTTGTCTTTTTTGAATACTTTGATATAGTCGTCCATAAAACCGATGATACCCATCCAAACGGTGGTTACTATCATCAAAATGACATAGATATTGTTGAGTTGCGCCAATAAAAAAGTGGGAATCAGAATGGCAGCAATGATGATGATACCGCCCATAGTGGGTGTACCTTTTTTCTTTTGCTCGCCCATCAAGCCTAATTCGCGTATGTCATCACTCACTTGTTGACGGTGTAGTAAACGGATAAGCCGTCCGCCAAACAGCATGGAGATGATGAGTGCTAGAATAATGGCTAAAGCTGCTCGAAACGAAAGGTATCGAAACACGCTTGCCACAGGTACACCTGCCTGGTCTAAATAATTAAATAGGTAGTAAAGCACAAATGTATATTTCGATTAAAAAAATTAGCAACAGGGTGCAACGACAAGTATAATTTGATAGCGACATTATTAAGTGGTATTTCTGAAAATAGCAATGATAAGAAAGTATTTAAATAAACCCTGAAAGGGTGATAGGTTTATAGCAAAAAAAACGGAACAAAAAAAGACATAAACCCCGACGGGGTGGCATTATGTTGTGTTTTTGCGAATAATTTCATCTCCTTTGGCTTATTTGATGATACAATAAATAACGCTTTTTTAATGTTGTTATCAAAATAACGCATTGATTTTTTTGGGCGTTCCCTACGGTCGGGCTGCTACGGGCTTCGCTTCGCTTGGTGCTGCGTTACTCTCCGCACTGGCTAACGCCACCCTACGCATCCCTAACGCGCTTCGCCACTCGAACAAGTGATGATATGGTGCTGAACAATAACATTTCATTTCGACAAAATAACCCAAATAGAACAGTAGCTGCCTTTTGGGTTATTCCAAAATTTAATACCGCACAAAAGTAACGCCAATAATGCTTGCATTAGGGCGGTACAGGTTAAAATCTTGGACAGTTACATGTCCGTCCATAGAGCAGTCGGCGGTGTTGTAGGTATTGACTAAGGAACTTTGGACAACGTATTGGTTGTAGTCGTCCACTGTCACCACGCCATTGCCATCAATATCTCCCGCTTTTAGGGCAAATATATTGTTGCCCATATTGGTCATTTGTTCGTTGCCTCCCATAACATACGCATTGCCTTGCGCAAAATTGTAGGTATTATTGTTGGGCAAAGGTACAGCCACACTGCTCATAACTGCCAAATGGTTGCGCGCTCGCACCACTATATAATACGTGCCATTGTTAACAGCATTGTCAAACAAAACACCATCGCTGCCTTCGCTCACGATGTTGCCATTGTTCAGCAAAAAAGCCGCTTTTTGTTCCACCACAATAGTCGGGTCAATGGCATGGCGCAACTCTACCAACACCCAATCGACCATGTTTTGTGGCAGTTCGGTCACGCACTCTTTACCCACATAGTTCCAGGGGGCTTGGTTAAAAGGTTGTTGTTTGGGCAGCAAATCGGCAGTTTGCAAAGCGGTATTCATCGCATTGGCACTGATATAAGCACCTTGCAAAAATGCTTTGATTTTGGCTTTTATGGGAGCAGTAGTACTTCGGATTTGCACACAAATCTCCCCTTCGTTGTGTCCAAAAGGTGTGTTGGACGAACTTAGCTGGATAAAATAAGTTGTATTGGGTTGTAAGTCGGTAAAAATTGTTTGTGTGCCACACGCCGAAGCATCGCTAACACAAGTGCGTTCCGTAAGTTCGCCACAAGCACCCTCGTACAAAGATATATTGTACATAAAATCGGCGGTCACTTCAACCGCTACTTCGCCCGAAGCAGGTGCAACAAATTGATACCAAATCGGTGCGGCAGGCAACAAGTCGCAAGTCGTTGCTAAACTGCCGATGTTGGTCTGCAACAGATAGCGCGTTATCGTGCCACTGCCCACAATGCTTGTTAGGTAATCACCACTTTCATACGTATTGTAGGCACTCACCACCATATAGTAGCGAATATTGGCTTGCAAGTTTAGTGCCAACTGCGATTGGGCAATTGACCCAAAGTCATCATCTCCATTAATATAGGTAGCGCAAGGGTTCAGCGGATTAAAATTATTGGCATAAATTTGCAGATAACCGTCATAGTTATCACTATAGCTATTGGTAATGGTATAGTTGCCACTCTGACTCACCTGAAAAGGAATTACGTCATAATAGGTTGTCACATTAGAAAGATTGCAGGTAGCGCCTTCGTTCGGACGCAAAAAAGTGGCTTTACCGCGCGTTGTGCCAGCATAGCCAGCAGCAGGAAAAGGCAACGAAAGGTCACTCAAAACTTCGCCAAAAACAGCGCCAACATTAGACCCGCTTGTACAGGCTGCATCAATTTGCAAAACAGGAGCATTGGTGCATACTGTATTGTTGGGTTCGGCGGGAGGCACGGTTAAGCGCACACATAAGTCGCCTTCGATGGTGGCAAAATAACCACTTATTTGTACAAAATAAGTCTGTCCGCTGGTGAGGTTTCGCAACAACAATTCTTGTCCATAATCATTGTGTGCTATTTCGGTGAGGTTGCTACAATTGCCACTAAAAACGACGATATTGTCTGCAAAATTGGCTTGAGTGGTGAGCAGGACTTTTCCGCCCGCAGGTGCCACAAAACGATACCACACCGAAGAACGTGCGCGGCTGTTGGTGGTAGGAATGGGGTTTTCGCTTGCGGCAGCTTTGTTGTCGCCAAGGGTGCAGTTGCTTGCCCCAAGGGTGAGCAAAGTGGCGTTGGTACAAAAATCGGTGCTGGGTGCCGATTCGGTGCTGGTGTTGGTGCTAACACTCAAACAAATATCGCCAGCACTACTACCAAAACCGCCAACTACACCCGATACACGCACAAAATAGGTGGTATTGGCAGCCAAAGGCGACGTAATAAGGGTTTCGCCCCCAAAACCGTGTTCGTCTTTGTTGGTACAAGCAAGAGCTGTGAGGTTGTTGCAACTGCCCGAATAGAGCGTCAGCACCTCATTGAAGTTGGTTTGGCTAATGATTTTGACGGCGCTACTGCTACTCGGCGAAATGAATTTGTACCAAACGGCATAACGGCTCGAATCGACACAAGACGGTTGCGTTCCCTCGAACCACGCATTGGTATTGTTGCTGCTAATACAACTACTATTGAGCGGCACGCTTAGGGCTTTGCTACATTTGTCATTGATTTCGCCTTCGCCACGCACCACAATATTGTCAATGCCTACCCACCAGTTCCAAGTACCCGTATCGTCATACAAAAACACAACATGCATATTGGGATTCCGATAGGCAGATAGGTCGTAGGTGAGGTGTTCAAATTCGGACATGGATTCGCCGCCTACATTGCTTTGGGTAAAGAAATCGACAATTTGATAGTCGTTGCCATCAAACACCACAATAGCAAAATAATCATTTTGGTAGAAGCGATAGGAAACATCAACTTCGAGGGTAATGTTTGCTTTTTGTGTGGCATCAAAATTGGGTGAGACAAGCATCAGGCGCGAGGGGTCGGCATTTTCACCGACGGCATCATCATCGAAATATGCCATACAACTACCATCTATAGTTCCCGTATAATGCGAACCTATCTGCCAATCATGGACACCCGTTTCAAGGTATGTGTACCAGCCACCGGTAAGCGAACAAGTATTAAAATTTTGTGCGGCTAAGGTGACGCTTTGTGCCATGACGGAACTGCTTACTCCAGCTATGGCACAATATATCAAAAGGAATAATCGATACATCATATTGGCGGTTTTGGAGAAATCAACAAAGAGTAGGGGGCAAAGGTACGCAATTTGTGGTAATGTAGTACTTTTGTGCTTAAATTTTAGCTATAAACAACACAGTCTATTTACAAAAATCAGCTAAAATGGCTTGAATAAGTATAAAAAAAATTGTAAACTACTCTCATAAAGCAAGAAAATCGTACTTTTGCGCTAAAACTATTGAACACCATGAAAAACGCTATTTTTTTAGCGCCAATGTTACTCTTATTGATATGGATAGCAAGTTGTAACCGCTATCAGGAGGCGAACAATCCGCTTTGGGGCGAAAAATTATATACAACGCGTTGTGCCAATTGTCATCAAGCCGACGGCAAAGGTTTGGCTGATTTGTATCCACCTTTGGCTAATTCTGATTTTTTGAACAACGACCATGCCAAAGTCATCTGTCTGATTTATCAAGGTGCAAAAGGCGAAATGGTGGTGAATGGCAAAACCTATAAGCAAGTCATGCCCGCCAATACCGATTTGTCGCATGAAGCCTTAGCCGCTCTCACCACATATATCTATCAAAAAATTGCTCAACAAGCACAAACTACCATTATTCCTTTGGAGGTGCAACAGGCTTTGAGTGAGTGTAAATAAACCCTTTTGGAAGTTTTTAACAATTTCCAAAACAGTTTTTGTCTGTTTTTCTGTAACCACAAATTCATCTATCAAAATCCCACTTTTATATGTTAGAACCATTTAGCCACCATCTTTCGCGTGTAGAAGAACTAAAAATGCAAGTTGCCTCTTTGCAACAACAAAATGACCTTATGCTCCAACAACTCATCAAACTCGAAAAACAAACATTGGAGAGCGAAATTCGCTTCACACAGTTCTATCGTGCTGCTTTTGAGGGGATTATGGTGTGTGAAAAACACCAAATTTTGTTTGTCAACGAAGCATTTTGCAGCATCTTTGGCTATGAACAACAAGATTTGTTGAACAAAGAATTTTTGCCCTTGATAGCGAACGAATACCGAAGCGAATTTGCAGGAGCGGTAGATGCCACTGATGCCGAAACGCCTTTTAGTTTCGAGGCAATGGGATTGCGCAGCGATGGCATAGTTTTTCCGATGAAAGTGAGCAGCAAATTGGTGCCTTTTCAAGGAGATGAGGCGGTGGCTATCACCATACAAGACATTACTTACGACAAAAAAGTGGAACAGGAACTGATAGAAAGCGTATTGCGCTACCGCAGGTTGTTTGAGGAGTCGAACGATGCCATTTATATTACAAGTGTGCGCGGCAATATGTTGGAAGTCAATCAGGCGTGGTTAGATTTGTTTGGGTATGAACAAGAAGAAGTGCCGCGCATTAGCGCCCTACATCTCTATGCCGACCCTAACGACCGCAACAAATTTGCCGAAGTGATTAGCCAATACGGTTCGGTGAGTAACTATGAAGTGACTTTGCTCAAAAAGAACGGTATGCCCATCGAGTGTATGCTGTCGACAACCACGCGCCGCAATATGGAAGGCGAAATCATTGGTTATCAGGGCATTATTCGCGACATTACCGAGCGCAAACGCACCCAAGATTTAGTGCGAAAAAAAGAAATTGCTGAAAAATCAGCTATGCTCAAAGAACAGTTTTTGGCTAATATGAGCCACGAAATCCGCACACCCATGAATGCCGTTATTGGTTTTTCTAACTTATTAGGTGAAACAATACTCAATACCGAACAACAAAAATACCTCAATGGCATTCGCACTGCGTCGGAACATTTGTTGGTGATTATCAATGATATTCTCGATTTTTCGAAGATAGAAGCAGGGAGACTCAACATAGAAACCATCGATTTTTCGCTACCCGATGTGCTGAACAATGTTTATCAAACCTTTAGATTCAAGGCACAAGAGAAAAACCTAGACCTTGTGCTGCAATCCGAAGATTCGCTACCCACTTATTTGGTAGGAGACCCCACGCGCATCATGCAAATTTTGCTCAACTTGGTGTCCAATGCCATCAAATTTACCCAGCAGGGTAGTGTTACCATCGACACGCGCCTATTCTCCGAAGACGCACAAACTGCTACCATCGGCTTTACGGTGCGCGACACGGGCATGGGCATTCCCCAAGAGAAATTGAGTACTGTTTTTGACAGTTTTACGCAAGTGAGCGACAGCACAACGCGCAAATTTGGTGGCACAGGTTTGGGTTTAACTATTTCTAAAAAATTGGTCGAAATGCAAGGAGGGGTTATTTCGGTCAAAAGTGAAGTGGGCAAAGGCTCGTCTTTTATGTTTGTCATCAAATTCAAAAAAAGCACCCACGCTCCGCGCACCAATAGCACTAACCTTTCCAACGATCCTCTTATCAAAACCTTGGGGCAGTTAGATATTTTGTTGGTGGAAGATAACGAACTGAACCAAGTTGTAGCAGTAGAAACCATTAAAAAATGGGGGCAGGACATTCGTATCGACGTAGCACCTAATGGCAAAGTTGCCATCGAAAAATTGCAACAACAACGCTACGATATTGTGTTAATGGACGTACAAATGCCAATTATGGACGGCTTGAGCGCCACTAAATATATCCGCTCCGAACTTGGTTTGACCGAGCTTCCTATCTTAGCTATGACGGCTTTTGCCACATCGGGCGAGGCAGAACGCACCATCAACGCAGGCATGAACGATTATATTAGCAAACCTTTTAACCCCAAAAAGCTATATAAAAAAATTGTGAAACTCACACACGTTGTACAGTTGGACAATACCAATTGGACAACAAACACGTCTAACAATAACAACAACCAACGCCTGACTAAGCTCGAATTTTTGGACGAAGCAACTGGTGGTGATGCCGAACTAAAAGCCAAAATGATACAGATTATTTTGCGCGAAACACCCGAAGAAATTGCCAATATGGAGCGTTTTTATGACCAAAAAAATTGGGAACGCTTGCGTGCAGTAGCACACAAATTTAAGTCGGCGGTCACCTATATTGGTTTGGAGGAAACCAAAGAAATGGTGAAAAACATACAAATCAATGCCGAAACACAACAAAATCTCGACGAAACAGCCGACCTTATTGCACAAGTAAAACGCAATGTTAGTATTGCTTGTGAGGAATTGGAGGAGGAATTGAAATCCTTGCCACATATTGCCGATTAGCCTACAAACCACCATGTAATTCATAAACCATTATTGATTTATGCCTCAAAAACTGCTCGTCTATACCCCCAAAATAACTAACCGTATCCGTTATATCTTTGATTTTTTGTTCAAAGAGATGATGGGGCTAAAAGTTGTTTTTACATCACAAGCAGACGAATTTAAGCAAACTACCTCTGCTAAGTTAAACTATAGCAGCCGCCGTCTTTCGGACAAAGAACTGTTTTTCTATGCCTCGCCATTCCTGTTTGAGCGTCGTACAAAACCGCAACACATCAAAGTTGAATGGTATGAAGGAGTACCTATTTTTTTCATTAACCGCAATAATTCCGACTTGCCTTTTGACCCTTTTGCTGCGAGTTTCTATCTTTTGAGTCGTTATGAAGAGTACCTGCCCGACGTGAAGTTAGACCAACATGGACGTTATATGCCCGAAAACAGTTTAGCCTATCAACATGGTTTTCTCCAAAAGCCAGTGGTAGATATTTGGGCGCAACAGTTGGCGAAGGTGCTGTTGCGCTATTTTCCAGAACTGCCCCTCGATTTTCGCCCTTATTGGTTCATGCCTACGTATGACATTGATATAGCCTATAGTTATTCACACAAAGGCGTTTTGCGTACAGTGGCAGGTTGGTTAAAAGCACTCTATAAACAAGACAAAGCCGAGTTGCGACAACGTTGGGCGGTGTTGCGACAAAAAGAGAAAGACCCATATGACACGTATGAATGGCAATATGAACTCCAGAAAAACTACCAACTACAACCTATCTATTTCTTTCCCGCCAGCAACTATGGTATATACGACAAGAATGTTTTGATAGACAAACCTGCTTTGCAATCGCTCATACAGTTTATTAGCGATGTGTGTCCTATTGGTATTCATCCTTCCTACGAATCCCATAAAGACCCACAAATATTAGCCATCGAGATTCGTCGTTTGTCCGAAGTCATCAAAAAAGAGGTGATTCGAAGCCGTCAGCACTATCTCAAAATGACTATCCCCAACACCTATCAAAATCTTATAGAACTAGATATAAAAGAAGACTACACAATGGGTTATGCCTCCCAAATAGGGTTTAGAGCTGGCACTTGTTCTTCCTTTTATTTTTATGACCTCACATGGGAAATCCGTAGCACTTTGCGCATTTTTCCTTTTGCCCTGATGGATGTTACCCTCAACAACTACTTGCACCTTTCACCTGAACAAGCCCTCGAACAAGTCCAAAACCTTATCCAAGAAGTGAAAGCTGTTAATGGTTTGTTTTGTACCATCTGGCACAACCACAGTCTTTGTGACGAAGGTGAATGGCAAGGCTGGCGGTCAATGTATGAACAAATTATACAAATGGCAACCCATGCCAAACACACCGAGCTTAAAGCACCTTATCGCTATGGCTTGTGAAAGCACAAACCCATATTTTTTCTTTTTTTTAATTAGAATTGTAAAAAAATGACTACCTTTGCGCTCCAAATTTCAAACTATTAAAAAAGCATATTGATATGAAAGTATCCGTTATTGGAGCGGGCAATGTGGGTGCAACCTGCGCCGATGCCATTGCTCGAGGTAACTATGTTAATGAAGTAGTATTGTTGGACATCAAAGAAGGCATTTCGGAAGGAAAAGCCTTAGATATGTGGCAAACTGCTCCTATTAGTTCCTATAGCACCCGTACAACGGGCGTAACCAACGATTATACCGCTACTGCCGATTCTGATATCGTCGTAATTACATCGGGATTACCCCGCAAGCCGGGCATGAGCCGCGATGATTTGATTAGCGTTAATGCAGGCATCGTAAAATCTGTTACTGAAAATGTTGTCAAACATTCTCCCAATACTATCATTGTTGTGGTGTCTAATCCGTTGGACGTAATGAGTTATTGCGCTTATCTAACATCGGGTTTGTCGTCCAACAAAGTTATGGGCATGGCTGGCATCTTAGATACGGCGCGTTATCGTGCATTCTTAGCCACAGAAATCGGTTGTTCGCCGCGCGACATTCAAGCTATGTTGTTGGGTGGTCATGGTGATACGATGGTGCCACTACCACGCTACACTACCGTATCGGGTATTCCTGTCACCGAATTGGTTGCTGCCGACAAGTTAGAAGCTATCATCAACCGCACTATCAACGGCGGTGGTGAGTTGGTCAAATTGATGGGAACATCGGCATGGTATGCTCCCGGTACTGCTGCTGCCCAAATGGTAGAAGCTATTGTACGCGACGAAAAACGTATTTTCCCTGTTTGTGCATGGCTTAATGGCGAATATGGTTTAGAGAAAGTCTATGCAGGTGTCCCTGTCGTATTGGGTAAAGGCGGCATCGAAAGAATTATCGAACTCCAGCTCGATGATAGCGAAAAAGCATTGCTCAACAAATCTGCTCAAGCCGTTCGCGAAGTGATGGACGTATATGACCGTATGCAAACAGCATAATAATAGCTATCCCAATCCATACATTGTTATAAACCCTTCGAAAGTTATCGACTTTTGAAGGGTTTTTTTAAGATACATTTGGGACAATCTGCTATATTTTTTGACATTTTCTTCTCCAAATACGCCTCACACGCTGCTTTTTTAATCATCTAAAACAAGCTAAACGATATGGAAAAATGGAAACTATTTGCCTTATTGTCTATGTTTTTTGCAGGACTAACTGCCGTCGTTGCCAAACTTGGTATGAATAAATTGAGTGCTGATGTAGCACTATTTATTCGAACTGCTATGGTCTTGTTCATTGTGACGGTCAATGCTTTTTGGTTCAATGATGTATTGGCAGACATTAAACAAAGCCCCAGAAGTAGTTTGATGTTTTTAGCCCTATCGAGCCTCACCACAGCCATATCTTGGGTATTTTATTATCGAGCAATGAAAGAAGGTCCTGTTGCATACGTATCGAGCATAGATAAAGGAAGTATTGTGGTCACTATAATATTGTCTTTTTACTTCCTGAAAGAACCTATCACTATAAAGATGTTGGTAGGAACTACTTTTATTGTGATAGGTTTGGTTCTTTTGGTGCTTAAATAATGTTTGCTTACCGTTTGTCGCTCACCGTTTTTAGTAGCCATTGCAGCTAAACCCTGAAATGGTGATATTGTATTTTGTATAACGAACCACATAAGGCAGGTATGGACACATAAATTGTTAATTGTTAATGGTTAATTGTTAATGGGGAGGTGGGTAATTGTTAATTGTTAATGGTTAATTGTTAATGGGGAGGTTGTTAGGTTGTTCGTTATTGGGATATTTTTTTTTGGAATGAAGAGTTTTTAACCCTGAAATGGCGATAAGTTTATAGCATGGTTTTTAATTGTTAATTGTTAATGGTTAATTGTTAATGAGGCGGTTGTTAGGTTGTTCATTATTGGGATATTTTTTTTTGGAATGAAGAGTTTTTAACCCTGAAAGGGTGACAAGTTTGTAGATAACAAACAATGCAAAATAACGAACAAAACCCTGAAAGGGTGATATTGTATTTTGTATAACGAACCACATAAGGCAGGTATGGACACATAAGTTAAAAATGCTTTTAAGGGAATTATTGAACCCTGAAAGGGTGACAAGTTTATAGCATGGTTTTTAATTGTTAATGATTAATGGTTAATTGTTAATGAGGCGGTTGTTAGGTTGTTCGTTATGGGAGTATTTTTTTGGGAATGAAAAAGTTCTAACCCTGAAAGGGTGACACGTTTGTAGCATGGTTTTTAATTGTTAATGGTTAATGGTTAATTGTTAATGAGGCGGTTGTTAGGTTGTTCGTTATGGGAGTATTTTTTTTGGAATGAGGAGTTTTTAACCCTGAAATGGCGATAAGTTTATAGCATGGTTTTTAATTGTTAATGGTTAATGGTTAATTGTTAATGGGGAGGTGGGTAATTGTTAATTGTTATAGTCAAAACAAATCATACTTTCAATTATTTGTTTATAATTTGAAAGTTTAGTGTAAGCAATGACTTTAATTCATCAGCATAACTTAAAGTATTGTCCAAATAATAAAATATCTTTTCTTCAAAAGCCGCT
>JAEUUX010000238.1 GCA_016787295.1 Chitinophagales bacterium | reverse complement strand
CTCCACACACTGTGTAAAACCCTATTATTGTTAACCAAATGCCCTCCACACACTGTGCGAAACCCTATTATTGTTAACCAAATGCCCTCCACACACTGTGCGAAACCCTATTTCTGTTAACAAAAACCCAATTCATACGAGTGGTTATATTAATATGTTGTGCTTTTGGGGGGTATTTACAAGGTATCGTAGATTTTTTGTGCAAAAATACAACTTATTTGTAAAAAACTTTACCTCCTTACAAAATAAACAGTATCTTTGTAACGTTTTGCAAACACTATATTTTATGGGCATTTAGTCCTCATTTATTGTAGGGCAACAAGCATTTAGCTGCCCATTACAACATTAACAAAATCGTTTTACATTTTTTCATTTCGTTAACTTAGTCTCATGACATTTCATAGATCATTACCGAGCAGCAATAGTAGCCGTTATGCGGCTATAGAAGCAGCCAAACGGAAGGTAGCGCATTTGGCACCCGATGAGGATAAGCCCATTACGCCTGCCACAGAGTCGCGCCTTAACAATGTGGGTGAGCAGTATTTGACTGCTTATCAAGAAGCTACATTAGCGCTGGCAAAACAAGTGAAAGCCACAGAGGTGGCGGTCAAAAGTCGAGGAGTGGTTAAGATGCACATTTCTCACTTTATTCAGGTGTTTAACTTCGGTATTGAGCGGGGCAACCACCGCTTACAAGACCGTTCGTTTTATGGTTTGTCTGTTAGCGGCGGCACTGTTCCTGTGTTGAGCAGTGAAGCGGAAATCGTGCAATGGGGTAACAATATCATTCATGGCGATGCCGAACGCATAGCGGCGGGCGGCGCACCAATGATAAACCCCAGTATAGAAGAGTTTAAGGCGGTGTACGATGAGATGATACTGCATATCCAAACCCAAAGTAGTCTTAAGAACGGGTATGATAAGGCTCAGGAACAACTGAATAGCCTTAACGAAGCAGTTGATAAGTTGGTTTTGCGTATCTGGAACGAAATTAACACTTTCTACGACGACCATAAATCCGCTAACCGTCGTCGCAAAGCACGCGAATGGGGTGTGGTTTATGTCTCGACAGATACGGCTCAACTTGTTGGTGGCAGTGTGTTGAATTTGGCTGACGATAAAGCCATTGCGGGCGCTGTGGTATCGTTCAGGGAAATTGGGATGCAAACGGTTACGGATAGTAATGGTAAGTTTAGTTTCAAGACTGATTATTATGGCGAAACTACTCTTGTGGTAGAAAAAATAGGTTTTGACCCAAAAACTTATACCATCGATACCGAAAATGATAAGGCTACCCACATCAAAGTACATTTGACAGTGGCGAAATAGGTGTTTTTTGCGCTTTGGTGTGTATGATTTCAAGTTTGAGTGATAGCGAACGAAGGGGTGATTGCTCTCCTCTCCTGCTCCACACTTCGCTCTAATTCATTTGTCTTAACTATCCACAGCCTGCCACGCGCAGTAGTGCAACATTGGCAGGCTGTGTTTTTGGTAATCTATTATCTTTTTTGACCTTTTTAATCCTATTCTATGAAGAAACTTTTATGTTCTTGTCTTTTTGTGTTATTGGGTAGTGCCTCCTTGTCGGCACAGATTACAGATTATCTATACTATCCTACGGACTCAATAGTTATTATTGACCTATTGCAGTACTATCCTGATTTACTAACGGTTGATATTTCGGATTCTGCGCCAAGTCGTGGTGTGGTTACATTATTACCTGATAACACATTGCGGTATGTGGCTAATAGTATGACGGAAGTGGCTTATGGTGATTCGTTTTATGTCAATTTTCTTGATGGATCGTATCCTGGAATACATTCCGTTCGCATTCTCCCACAATTTCATTATCCTATACCTAATGTGCCACCGTTGGGCGGTATTCAGGTAAGCGATGTCTGTAAAGATGATCCCTATTATTATCACACGTCACTTCCTCTTAGCATAAATGATTTTAATGACGATTATTATAATTATACCATTCTACAAGAACCCTTACACGGCACTGCTACTATAGTTAATACCTGTTTCTCTAATTATGAACTTATTTATGAGCCTGATACGGGTTTTATAGATAGTGATACTATTGTTTACAGGGCTTGTGAAATCTATACCGCAGAGCAATATTGTGTTAATATAGTGCGGATTATTCATGTAATAGATTGTCGAGCAGCACCTTTGTTAGCAAATAGTGATAGTTACCTTCGATGTTCTCTATCTAATGCTACCTTCACTCCCTTAGAGAATGATTATGCAGATAATTTGCCGGTCACAGTTACTATCGTCTCACAAGCTACTTGGGGAGATGTGGTTGTTAATCCTGATAATAGCATTACGTATTATGCCTATAATGCTGACACAGCTATAACCGATCAATTTGCTTACCAAATCTGCGATGCTTTGGGTAACTGTTCTTACCCCGCTGGGGTTACATTAACCAATGTGCCACCTGTTTCGTATCCTATCATTCCCTTTTATAAAACAGTCATTACTGCTGCTAATGAATCTGTAGAACTTGACTTTTTGTCGAATAGGCCTGGCTGTGAAATTTATAATTGTATAGATTTGCTTAACTCATTACTGCATTATGGTAGTATAGCTATTACATCTGATAACAAATGTATCTACACGCCTTTTGAGAATCTTGTAGCCCCACAACAAGCTATGAGTTTACAAGAAGTGATTCCATATAAGATTTGCTTACAACACTGTCTTTTGGGTAATGTGATATTGTCGGTTAATCTTACTTTCCCTGCTTGCTATAATGATGCTAGCATTGTTCCTTACCAAACACCTACCTTTATATCCGTTTTGGATAATGATTCGGCTACGGATCCTTTTGGTATCGCTAGCATAGATACGCCTCCGCAACACGGAACTGCTATTGTAGATAATAACCATATATTATATGAACCCGATAGTGCCTATATGGGCAATGATAGCTTGCAGTATATCGCTTGCGACTATTATGGTAACTGTGATACAGCTACGGTTTTTATTATTGTTTTACCTAATGCTCTTATTGATATACATCCCATTCTTTCCAATACTTTCCTGTCGACAAAGTTGTGGGTCTATCCCAACCCGACGCGCGAGGTGCTGAACATTGTGGTAGCTCCCGACCAGCAAATACAAAGTATCAGGGTCACAGATATGGCAGGACATAAGCTGTTCTCTCCTACCCTATCTACTACTGCGGGACATCGTGCAAGGGTGTCTATACAGCATCTGCCCAAAGGTATGTACCTTGTTGAGGTGCGGACAGATGTGGGTGTTGGGGTGCAAAAGGTGTTGGTGGAGTAGTGGCGAAAGAGACGGAGGTGTGGGATAATATGTTTCTTGTTCTGCACTTTGTTCTGTTCTATTTGTTATATATAGCTACAGCCTGCCACGCGCAGTAGTGCAACATTGGCAGGCTGTGTTTTTGGTAATCTACTATCTTTTTTGACCTTTTTAATCCTATTCTATGAAGAAACTTTTATGTTCTTGTCTTTTTGTGTTATTGGGTAGTGCCTCCTTGTCGGCACAGATTATGGTTAGTTTGCATTATCCTATGGACTCAATAACTATTATTGACCCATTGCAAGAGCTTCCTAATGTGGTGGCAGTTGATATTACGTTTACAGAGCCAAGTCGTGGTGTGGTTACCTTATTGGCTGATAACACATTGCGGTATGTGGCTAATAGTATGACGGAAGTGGCTTATAGTGATTGGTTTGACATTACTGTTTTTGATGGTACTAATTCTTACAACCGATATGTAAATATTACACCCGTATTTGATGAGTCTGTGCCTAATGTGCCACCGTTGGGCGGTATCTATTGGCAGCAGATGTGTAGGGATAAAGCCTATCCCTATCCTCCATCATTTCCTCTTGCTATAAAAGATTTTAATTATGACGATTTGAATTATACTCTTTTACAAAACGCATTGCATGGAATGGCTACCATAGTTAATACTAATCTTTCTAATTATGAACTTATTTACCAGCCCAATGCGGGTTTTATAGGTGTCGATACTATCGTTTACAGAGCTTGTGAAATCTATACGACAGAGCAATATTGTGTTGATGTTTTACAAACTATATATGTGGCAGATTGTGCCGAATCCTCTTTGGTAGCCAATAATTATAGTTACTATCAACGGCTTATATCCACTGATACCTTCACTCCCTTAGAGAATGATTATGCAGATAATTTGCCTGTCACCATTCATATCGTCTCACAAGCTACTTGGGGAGATGTGGTTGTTAATCCTGATAATAGCATTACGTATCATGCCTATAATGCTGACACAGCTATAACCGACCGATTTACCTATCAAATCTCTGATGCTCTGGGTAACTATTCCGACACTGCTACCATTGTAGTAACTAATGTACCTCCTATTGGTCTACCTATCGACCCTATTTATGACATTGTTCCTACCCCTGCTAATAAATCTGTAAAACTTGGTTTTTTGTCAACTTTACTTCATGATAAATCTGGTACTTGTATAGGTTTGATTAATTCACTACTACATTGTGGTAAAATATGCATTAATGCTCGTGGCAAATATAACTATACACCTTTTGTTGGTCTTGTAGTGCCGAAAAAAAATCAGGCTTCGCTCGAAGAAATTCAATATGGTATTTGTTCTGCAAATTCTGAACAAACTCGCTCTAAGGTTAGGGTTGGTATTACTTTTCCTGCTTGTAATGAGGATACAGTAACAGTGACACATCAAAAACCTACTTATGTAGCTGTTTTGGATAATGATTTGAGTGCCGAACCCCTTAGAATTACTTCGGTGGATATGTATCCGCGATACGGAGAATGTAAGATTAAGGATAATCAATTAGTGTATACACCCTACAAGTCATATAAAGGATATGATTCTTTGCTTTATAGGGCTTGCGATCCTTATAATAACTGCGATGTAACTAAGGTTTTTATTAAGATGGCAGCCGATAGCACTACTGTTCATTAGGCTGCTACTTCCAATAACCCTTCTGCTATACATTTGAAAGCCTACTTCAGTTCAGTACGCCAAGTGGTGAAAGTTGTAGTAGACATTAATCAGCGTATCCAAAGCATTAAAATCACAGATACCGCAGGAAACCAGACTGTTCTCCCCTACTATAGCTACATCTGTGAATAATTATACAGAAGTGCCTACAGGTTTATTATCAAAAGGCAAATACCTTGTTGAGGTGCGGACAGATGTGGGTGTTGAGGTGAAAGAAATGTCAATACGATGATGTAGAAAGGTTTGTACTTTGTTGTTCTATAGTTTTGGGATTTGAGAATAATGTTTTGTGTATTGTATAGGCTAATATCAAAACCCCATACTACGGAATGCAACTATGTTTAGCATATTGTTTTCATCTGTATTACCCTACCTATTATCTGAACAATATAAATTGCATTTGTAAGATTGATTTATATCAGCTCGTCTATTGTCGGTTGATGGGGCAATAGATAGTTTTTGTTTAGTGTGTTATGGTGTTCTTGTTGCTTTATTGGAGCAATGACACTTTTAATAAACTCAAAAAGCAAAGCCCGCTATTACAGTTTGTAATAACGGGCTTTGTTTATTTTTGGCTTAAGCTATGTCTTAACGACGTAGCTCAATATATCCTTGTTTCAATTCGTCTTTCGCATCATTTTCGCTAATACGGAAGATGTAGAAATAAGTACCATCGGGCAAGTCTTCGCCATTGTTATTGAATTTGCCGTTCCATGCGTTTGTATTGGTATAGTCTTTAAAATGATATACTTTATCGCCCCAACGGTTGAAAATCATCAATTCAGGCTGAATTTCTTGGTTGGTGTAACATTCGCTAAGGTTATCTGCATTTTCGATAAGCCATAGTTCATTCGTGCCGTCACCGTTTGGCGAGAAGGCGTTGGCAAATACTACATCGCATTCCAACGGTTCTTCGTTTTCTGTTACAGTAATGTATACGGTGGCTGTGTCACAAATCGTTTCGCCTGTGGTAGCATTGGTTACGCACAATTCATATTGGAAGCTGTCTATGCCTACAAAACCAACTGCGGGTATATAGGTGATAGAGTCGCCATCTGCTGTAATCGCTGCGGTACCATTAGCGGGCTGTGTTACAATGGTAATAACCGTTGTGCCTTCGGGATAGATGTCGTTGCCCAATACTGCAATGGTAATAGGAGTCTCTTGCTGTGTGGTGACGGAGTCGTTGATAGCCAATACGTCGTTGGGGTCAAGGTCTACACTAATGAACACCCAAGCCGTGTCGGAACCGTCGTCGTCGTTGATAACATACTGCAAGGAATCTTGTCCAAAGAAGTCTTCGTTAGGCGTATAAACAATGGTAGAGTCGTTGAGAATGGTGGCAGTGCCGTTGGTAGGCGGTGTGATGATTGTCACCACCACAATTGGGTCGCCATCGGGGTCATAGTCGTTTTCCAATACCCAAATATCAATAGGTTGTCCTACGCCTGTCGATATGGTATCGTTGAGGGCTATTGGCAATTCTTCTACACAAGTTATTTCTACACCAATGAGCAATGTGTCGCACATGTTCATCGCATCACACACTTGGATAATAAAGGCATCTTCACCACAATAGTTCGGATTGGGGATATAGATAAGACAAGAGTCGCTATCTGTTGTGAAATCTATTGTACCATTAGCAGGGGCTTGAATGACAGTAATGCTTGTTACCGGCATATCAGTTCCAGCAATGGTGGCAATGCAAAGCGTATCGGGTGTGTCTTCGGGTGTTACGATGGTGGTATCGGGGTCAAATGGCAATACATTGATGGTTACATAAGCGGTATCGCACATTTCGGGGAAGCCATCATCACAAACAATATAAGCAAAGTAGTCAGTACCTTCAAAGCCTGTGGGAGGTGTATACAATACACTGCCGTTTACTATCTCTACCGTTCCAAGTGGGTCGGTCAATAGGGTGATAATGAGGTTGTCTCCATCAGGGTCGCTGTCGTTGCCCAATACATTAATGGTAACAGGTATGTTGGTATAAGTTTGTGCTACATCGTCTTCTGCTACAGGTGGATTATTGGGTAATTCGCCTGTGCCTACACCAATGACTACATAAGCTGTATCACACATAATTGGGTTGCCATTGTCGCAAATAATATAGGTGAATTGGTCAACACCTACATAGCCTGCGGGCGGCGTATAACACAAAATACTGTCAGACTGTTGAGTAATTGTACCACCGTTGACCGTTGTTTGGTCGTACATGTTGATGAAAATAACATCACCACCATATGCATCAAAGTCATTGTACAATACGTTGATACACAAAGGTGTATCTACGTCGGTCATTGCCACATCATTCACGGCTACAGGAGGTATATTGGTCGTATTGAGGTCAAGCACCACAACAGTCACTAATGACGTATCGCAATTGTTCAGACCGTCACAGATGGTATATATAAACGCATCTGTACCAACAAATCCAAGAGCAGGTGTATAGGTTACACTATTACCATTGTTGATGATAACACTACCGCCATTGATAGGTGTTCCTACATAAACAATACTAATGCCAGAACCAGAATCGTTGTCCATCGGGTGGATAATTACCGGCACATCTACTGTTGTGTAGTCAATATCAGGATTAGCAATTACTTCCTGTAATTCGGGCAATACATTGATGGTTACATAAGCTGTGTCGCACAATATAGGGTTGCCATCGTCACATACCACATAATAGAAAAAGTCAGTGCCAACAAAACCTTCGGGCGTAATATAACTAATGCTATGGTCGTCAAGGATAGTCACTGTACCTTGTGGGTCTGATACGAAAGAGATGGTTAGGTTATCACCATCAGGGTCTGTATCGTTTGGTGTTACAATATCTATCTCAAAAGTACTGTTCATTGGGATAGTATATTCGTCGTCTCCTGCAACTGGAGGATTATTAGATGGCTCACCCAATCCAACAGTAATGACAACCATCGCCGTGTCGCATAATTCAGGGTTGCCATTGTCACAAATGGTATAGCTGAACTCTACTGTACCCATGAAACCTGCTGGTGGTGTGTAGCACAATTGGTTGGTTGTGGTGTCGAGGGTAACAGTACCTGCGTCGGGCTGTGTATAGTTAGTGATGGTAAGGTTATCACCACCAAAACCATCTGTATCGTTTGCCAATACATCTACACAAATCGGCGTGTCCATGTCTGTTTCCGCAACGTCATTAGCCGCATTAGGAGATACATTGGTGCTGTCTTCGGGCAGTACATAGATGGTTACAAGGGTAACATCGCAGTTGCCTGCATTGTCGCATATTTCATACTCAAAATAATCTGTACCTGTGAAACCTGCTGCTGGTATGTAGCTAATGCCATCGGTGGTAATACCCACACTGCCTCCATTAGTTGGTTGGGTAACAATATTGGTAATGCTAATGTCATCGCCAAAGTCGTTGGCTAAAACATCGATAACAATAGGTTGGTCGATGCTGGTATAGACCACATCGGGTTGTGCGTCAACTATGTTTTGGGTGGTATCTGTTTGTACGCTAATGCTCACATAAGCTGTATCGCACAATACGGGGTTGCCATTGTCGCAAACAATATAGGTAAATTGGTCGTTGCCTTCATAACCGGGGTCGGGTGTATAGGTGAACACACCTGTCAATGTATCTAATACAACAGTTCCGTGCAATGGTTCGGTGAAGGTAACAATAATCAAATCGTCGCCATCGGGGTCACCATCGCCTTCCAACACCGCAATGTCAATGGGCGTGTCTACGATAACAGTAATAATTTCGTTGTCAGCAATAGGTGCTTGGTTGGCACAATCTTCGGTAGCAACTTCTATCACTACATAAGCCGTATCGCATAGAGCAGGTTGTGCGTTGTCGCATACTACATAACCAAAGATGTCGCAACCTGCAAAACCTTCGTCAGGAGTATAGGTAATGGTACCATCTGCATTAATAACAACCGTACCATGTTCGGGGTCAATGGTGGCAGTGACGGTTAATGGGTCGCCATTGGGGTCAACATCGTTGGCAAGTACATTGATAGTTACCGGAGTGTTGCCGTCTGTTGCTGCTACATCACTAACTGCAATAGGTGCTAAGTTACCAATGGTATCGGCTAATACATTGACCGCTACTAAGGTTTCGTCACAATTGTTGCTACAGTCACATGCTTGGTAGTAGAAGTAATCTGTACCAGAGAAACCTTCGTTTGGTGTATAGACTACTGTACCGTCGGCGTTAAACTCTACTGTACCGTTTTCGGGATTAGAAGCACCACTTAGGGTTAGTTCGCAACCAAAGTCGTTGTCCAATACATCGATTTCGATGGCTTGGTTTTCGTTGGTATAAACAATATCGGGCTGAAGATCAATTTCGGAATGCAGACAAACATAGACCGTAGCTGTATCACAATAACCACCGAAAAATGTTTCGCATACTACATAAGTAAAGGAGTCAATGGTTGGCACGTCGGTTGCCATAAAAGGAATGTATCCTATATAACTACCATCAATGGCTATAATAGCTTCGCCATGTATAGGTTGGTCAATAATGGCTACCACCAATAAGTCGTCACCATTGGGGTCGCTATCGTTGTCCATCACAAAAATTTCGATGGGTGTATCGAGCGATGTTTGTGCGCTATCATTCACTGCAATAGGTGGCAAGTTGCCCGTACCTACTTGAATGGTGATGTATGCTGTGTCGCACAAACTTGGTGTGCCATTGTCACAGATGGTATAAGCGATATAATCTGTTCCTTGGAAGTCGGGATATGGTAGATAGGTAATCGTACCATCGGGATTAACCACTGCTGTGCCATTGACTGGGAAAGAGACAATGCTAACTGTTAGGTTGTCGCCATCGGGGTCATAGTCATTCGCTAATACATCGATGGTAATATCATTACCGGGGTCTGTTACGGCTGCGTCTTGGGCTGCTACAGGATATTGGTTGGGATACTCTTCGAGTCCTACTGCTACCCCTACATAAGCAGTATCACATGCCATAGGAAGCGCATCATCGCACACAATATAAGCAAAAGTATCTACTCCTACGAAGTCGGTAGGTGGTGTGTAGGTAATTGTACCGTCGGGATTGATGGTTACTGTTCCATGAGTTCCGTCTGTTAGGACAGTCATAATGGTCAATGTTCCACCTTCGGGGTCGCTATCGTTTGCCAATACGTTGATAGTAATAGGTTGATTGGTAGCTGTTATCACAATATCGTTACCTGCATTAGGTGGGTTGTTGGTAGCATTTTCTTCCAATACAGTGACACTCACCAAAGTTTGGTCACAGTTACCTTGGTCGTCACAAACAGTATAGAAGAAATAGTCAGGACCATATGTGCCTGTTGTTGGTGTGTAGGTAATAGTGCCATCGGCATTAATCACTACTGTACCATGAATAGGTTGTGTTACTTCAGTGATGGTTAGGTTATCTCCAAAATCGTTGTCCAATACGCTGATAGTAATAGGTGTGTTGAAAGGTGTTTGTACAACATCGGGTTGTGCATTCACTTCATTGTTGGGTTCGCCGCCTTCTGTAACGGTTACTGTTACTGTAGCAATATCACATGCTTCGGTTAAGTCGCAAGTATTGCATACTTGGTAGCTGAACTCGTCTGTACCTATATAATCGGCATCGGGGACAAATAATACCTCACCGTTAGCAGTTATGGTAACAGTACCATGCTGTGGTTGGTCGGTAATGCTTACTTGTACTTCGTCGGCACAAGCAATAAAGTCGTTGTCTAATACGTCTAATATACCACCATTTTGGTTAGTCGTAAAGTTGTCATCAACAGCTAATGGTGCTGCACAACCTACGAAAAGGTATACATAGCTGGTATCGCACAATCCTGCTGCATTACAGGCAACTACAATTAAGGTGTCATGTCCGTTATAGCCCGGCAGAGCGGTATATTGTATGCAAGTATCATTCAATAATACAATACTACAGTTGAATGTTGTGCTTGTTTCTTCAATATGAATACCATTTGTACCCTCTAAGTCGCAGAAGTGCGTACAGATAGTAATGGCTTGTAATGGTTCTGCACAAATGAGCTGTGTATCATCGCATTGGTTTTCTACGGTAATATAAACGGTTGCAATATCGCACAAAGCTGTTTCGTCACAAATTTGGTAGTCAAATTGGTCTGTTCCAACAAAACCGTTATCAGGTGTGTAGGTAAATTGACCATTGATGAATGTTACTGTACCATTTTGTGGTTGTGTATAGGTAGATACTGTAAAGGTATCACCATTGGGGTCGCTATCGTTGCTTAGGGCATTGACAGTAATAGGTGTGTTTTCGGAGGTAGCATAATGGTCGTCGATGGCTACAGGAGGTAGTTCGTCAAGTTGACCACAATTGGCTACGCCTACATGTATAAGAATTGTTACTGTATCACATTGTCCGTTACCATTGCAACCATAGATTTGTAATGTATCTGTGGCATTGGTGAAACCGGGTAGTGGTGTATATTGTACGCAAGAGTCGCTCAATATTTGTACGCTACAATGGAAATAAGTATCAGAATCTACTACTACCGCATCGGCTACATCACAGAAGTTTACACAAACTGTTTGTGTGGCAGGGAACGGATTTAAGCAAATATAATCAGGATTGTCACAAACAGGCGGTACAACAGTGCCTTGTACATAAACGTGTACGGTAGCTGTAGAACAACCATCATTGTCACAAATGGTATAAGTAAATGAATCTTCACCTTCGAAGCCTTCGTTGGCTGTATAGATTAACTGACCATTGACTAAGGTGACAGTGCCATTGGCAGGTTGGGTGAAGCTATCAATAGTAAAGCTATCTCCGTCTGTTTGTTGGTCGTTGGCAGTAACGTTAATGGTCAATGGAGTGGAGCCTTGTGCCGATACATAATCGTTATTGGCTACAGGTGGGCTTTGTGTGTTGCCTCCGCCTTGTACGTAAACATGTACAGTAGCTGTTGAGCAACCATCATTGTCACAAATAGTATAAGTGAAGGTATCTTCACCTATGAAATCATTATCAGCAACATAGATGAATTGACCATTTACCAAAGTAACTGTACCGTTGGCAGGTTGTGTAAAGCTGTCGATGGCAAAGTCGTCACCGTCGGTTTCCACATCATTAGCAGTTGCATTGATGGTCAAAGGTTCGTTGCCTTGTACTTCTACATAGTCGGCATTAGCAATAGGTGGTGTTTCGTTGCTGGCACAACCTGTGGTGCTTACAGTAATAGCTACAATAACTGTATCGCATTGTCCTGCGGCATTACAACCTATTAGTGTAACATGGTCTGTGCCATAATAGCCCGGTAATGGCGTATATTGTACACAATTATTGCCTAATAGAATAACACTACAGTTGTAGGTTGTACTCCAATCGTTGATAACCGCATCGGGAACATTACAGAAGTTGATACAAAAATCGGTGTTTTCAGGGAACTGACCAATACAGATATTGTTGGGGTTGTTGCAGCTGCTTTCGATAGTAATGTATACGGTGGCAGTGGAACAACCATCATTGTCACAAATAGTATAAGTGAATTGGTCACTACCGCTATAGTTATAGGTAGGTGTATAGACTAATTGACCATTGTAGGAGGTAACAGTACCATTGGCAGGTTGTGTAAAGCTATCAATGCTAAACGTATCACCATCGGTTTGTTGGTCGTTGGCAGTTACATCAATTACAATTGTTTCGTTTTGGTCGATGGTCATGTAGTCGTTGTTGGCAATAGGTGGATATTGCTGTATTGGAGCAGGTTCGTTTATCCATAAATATACTGTTGCGGTCGAACAACCATCATTGTCGCAAATGGTATAGGTAAATTCGTCTGTACCTACATAGTCGGTATTCGGCACATAAACCAATACATCGCCATTTTGTGTTACTGTACCATGAGCAGGTTGTGTAAAGCTGTCAATGGTGAAGGGGTCGCCATTGGTTTCTTGGTCGTTGGTGGTCACATATAGGTTGTGTCCTGAGCTATTTTGGTCAACACCTGCATAATCTGTATTGGCAACGGGGGGAACTTCGGTGCCACCGCCATTGTTGGTTTCATTAACCCAAATATAAACCGTAGTGGTGCTACAACCATCATTATCACAAATAGTATAAGTAAACTCGTCTGTACCCACATAATTACCATTAGGTACATAGACCAATACATCGCCATTTTGTGTTACTGTGCCATGTGCGGGTTGTGTAAAGCTGTCAATACTAAATGTGTCACCATCGGTTTGTTGGTCATTGGTGGTCACATATAGGCTGTGTCCTGAGCTATTTTGGTCAACACCTGCATAGTCAGGATTAGCGACAGGGGGCGTTTGCTCTTCGTTAGTCCAAGGACAATCGGCTTCGTCACCTACATAGAGATGCGTAGTGACAGTCATACATTCACCTGCTGCATTACAAGCTGTAACTTCGAGGGTTTCGTTACCATAGAATCCGGGTAGCGGTGTGTAACGAATACAAGTATCATTCATTACCACTACGCTACAGTTGTAAATAGTTTCCCAGTCGTCAATGCTGGCATTGTCTATATCGCAGAAATGGAAGCAAAGGTCAAGATGGTTGGGATACATACCCAAACAAATTTCATCGGGATTTTGGCATACTCCACCATTATTACCACCTGTAGTGGCTTGTACGGTGATGTTGACGGTGGCTGTAGAACAACCATCGTTGTCACAAACGGTATAGGTAAAAGCATCTGTTCCTACATAACCGTTGGCGGGTGTATAGGTAAAATTGTTACCATTTTGAGCAACAGTGCCATGTGTGGGTTGTGTAAATTCGGTGATATTGAAGGTATCGTTGTCTGTAGCGGTATCGTTGGCAAGTGGGCTGACAGTAATCGTGCCTTGACCACTTGCAGAGTCGTTGTTGGCTACAGGGGCTGTTTCGGTAGAACCGCCGTTGTTGCCACCACAAGAAACTGTGGCACTAATTTGGCGTTGGCAACCGTTGAGGTCATAGATAGTAAAGTTGTAGGTATTGGCACCTACATTGTCAAAACAATATTCACCAGTCAATAAGTTGTCGGCATTTAAGTTCCAGTTGCCAGTAATGGTATAGGGTGTTGTACCGCCATTGATGGTCAAACAAACTTGTCCTGTTGCATTGTCGCAAGCAGTGTTTTGTACTTCGCTGGTGACAACCAAAGAGTTACAGTCGGTATTGTTGCTGGTTTCGCCACCATTACCGCCGCCATTATTGGCATTAATAACAACACTCACAGTAGCTGTGTCGCAAAGATTATTGCTACAAAAAACATAGCTAAAGGAGTCGTTGCCGGTATAGTCGGTATTGGGTGTATAGCAAATTTGGTTGTTTTCGATATTGGTTGTTCCGAAAGAGGGTGTAAGGATGGCTGTTAATCCTCCACTAGAATAATTATCGTTTTCTAATACGTCAATACAAACAGTTCCGTTGCTTGTCACACTTGCATCATCATTGCTCAACTCTACGTATTCGAGCATACCACAATCTAATGGCAATGTTACTACATCTGCAACTGAAACAGAGCAACCATTGGCATCGGTAACAACAAATTCATACGAACCACCTTGAAGGTCGCTGAAACAGTATTCATTGGCAATAATATCGCTGGCGTTTTGTGTTGTGCCATTAATGCCTTGAATGCTATATGGAGCTGTGCCATTGACCATATTGACACACACACTGCCGTCATTGTAGTCGCAAGAAGTCATAGTGGCATTAGTGGTCACGTTGAAGTTGTTGCAATCGATGCCACCGCCAATTGGGTCTTCTAAATAACAAGCTACAATTTCTTCGATTTGTTTTTGACAACCATTAAGGTCATAGATAGTAAAACTATAGGTATTGGCTGCCAAGTTTTCGAAACAATATTCACCAGTCAATAAATTGTCGGCGTTTAAGTTCCAGTTACCACTAATGGTATAGGGTGTTGTGCCGCCATTGAGGGTAATACATACACGAGCGTTGGTAGAGTCGCAATGTGTCCCTGTTGAGGTGCTGGTTGCGGTGAAGGTAGTGCAATCACCGTTGCTGGTTTCGCCACCACTGCCACCATTATTAACACCACCATTACAGTCGTTGATAACCACTGTGGCTTGTGTTTGGCAACCTGATAGGTCATAAACAGTAAAGTTGTAGGTATTGGGCGCTAATGGGTGGAAACAGTGTTCGCCAACATATAAGCTATCTGCATTTAAGTTCCAACTACCATTAATGGTATAGGGTGTTGTACCGCCTTGTATGTTAAGACAAGCTACACCTGTATTGCTATCACATTCCGAATCATGGGCAGTTGTGGTAACAATGAGAGAATTGCAATCGGGGTTGTTGCTGGTTTCGTTGTTGATGGTTATCCAAGGCAAAACTTCGATAGCTATGGTAGCTGTATCGCACATCAATCCACAAGCCTCTACCACCAAAGCGTCTGTACCAACAAAGCCTTCGTTGGGCGTATAGCACAAATTACCGAGCGAGTCTATGGTCGCTGTTCCGCTTGTGGGAAGTGTGGTAATGGCATAGCTATCAGACAAAGATGGCATACAAACATTTTCGTTGGGCATTGTTGTACATACCTGCACGCTGGCATCAGTGGTCAAACTTTGACTACTGATTATTACGCCGGGATATGGGTCAACAACAGGGAATGGTATCGGTTGGGTAAATGAACAACCATTATTGTCTGTAATAAGAAGTTCGTAAAAATAAGCTGATAAATTCTCAAAACAGTACTCTATCTCTGTTGCTGTGGTGATAGTTGTTGTTTCTACGGTACTTCCATCAGAAGAGGACGTTAGGGTCATCACATAAGGAAGCGCTGCGCCGCTCACTGCTACGCAAGCCGAAGCAGGGAAAGTGCCACATTCGCCAGTAGTTGTGTTCAACAATACGGCAATATTACAACTGTTGTTGCTGGTATCGCCTACTATTAAACAATCGGAGAACTGAAATGCCTCACTACGAGTAAGTGCAAAACAGGTGGGATTGATGTTGCCGTCTTCGCCTTCGCCTACATAACTATATATATACAAAGGAGTGTCAAGAGGCAAGGAATTGTTGGCGTTTTCTATGGCAATGCTACTGCCCTGTGCCATAGCCAAATAAGGTGCATTGGCAGCAAAATCGGAAGCTGTTTGGATATCGGGATTGGCAGAAATAACCAAACCGAGATAGCCATTGTTGGGATTACCCAATAAATAATTTTGTACGCTTACAGCAATACTTTCAGTTATACAAGCAGCGACTTTGTCTAAACCGATGGCTCCGGCACTAAGCGCTAAACTTGCTTCACTTCCCAACAGTTCGCCTTGCGTGTGTTGTGGGCTGGGCGCGTTGGTAGAGATATTGATAGCTGTTAGTCCGCTATCAAATTGCAATTGGGCGTTTTGTGTTTCATCTACTATATCAAAACAAATTTCGCCCATTGCTTGCCACTCTTGAGACACAACAGGACATTCTGTTGAGGGAATGTAAAACTGTAGGTTGGTGGTTAGGTTTGCTAAGGCTGTTGCTCCTGTTTCTTCAAAAGAAAAGGCAGTATTTTGGAAAGGATGGTACTCAAAACCACCTGAACCAGAACACACCACAGACGTATCAAAACTAATAGGCAAATAGGTTGGAGAGCTAATTGCCGCATTGGCATAATTAAATACAATGGTATGAGAACCTAAAGCAAAGTCACCTGCATTGGTACTGGCTTTAATCTCCAAAGTTGCGCAAAACTTGTCATTGGCACAATCAATTTGCTCATTCGCAAATCGCAAATCATAGGTTGAAGGGTTGGTAATCTGTGCATTTACCATATAAGCCATCAAAAGACAGAGAGCAGTTGCGAAACCTGCTTTGGTAAATTTTATCAACATAGAACATTATTTTTTATGGCGATAAGCAACTGACTTGACGACAAGCTATTGCTTTTCGTTCTATGTACAACAATTATTCCATACTATACAAAATAACTATTTTTTACTTAAAAACGACTTTTTTAGGCATAAAAAATTTTTTTTTAACAGTTTTATGACAAAATTCTTGTTATCCGTTGTTCAAAATGGGCTTGAATAGTTGTCTTTTTGTACTATGCTATGTATTACTACAAAAAAATACGATAGCCTACTACAACTGTATAGCAGGCTATCGTTAGGGCATATATTGGAAAAACTATGGGGTGGGTTAATTGTGTCGTGTGGTTTTGCTGGGAGTACCAGCAGCATTTTCTAATTGTTGTTTATAGGATTTAAAGGCTCTATAAACGGCGGAGGCAATGAGTGATTGTCCGTTGTCGGAGAGAAGGTATCGTTCTTCTTCGGAGTTGGACAAGAAACCCGATTCTATCAAAATACTGGGCATGGCGGTTTGGTATAGTACCAAAAAACTTTCTTGTTTAACACCTCTACTATGGCGGTTGGCTCTCAATTTGAATTGTTTTTCGACCAACGAAGCTAATTGTATGCTTTGGGATAGGTGGGCATTTTGATAGAGGGAGAAAATGATGTCATTTTCGGGGTTGTTGATGTCAAAACCGTTGTATCTCTTTTTATAGTCTTTTTCTAAGCTAACAACGGCATTTTCTCGCATAGCTACTTCGAGGTTTTCTTTGGATTTGTTGAGACCCATAACATAGGTTTCTGTTCCTTTGACCGAAGGTGCGGTGGGAGACGAATTACAGTGAATAGAAATAAATAGGTCGGCATTGTTGCGATTCGCTATATTGGCGCGCTCGTCCAACTCAACAAAAACATCTGTCTTTCGGGTATAAATAACCTTAACATTGGGGAGATTGTCTTCGATGTATTTACCCAATTTGAGTGCAATAGAAAGGGTAATTTTTTTCTCTATAGATTTTTTACCCGTGCAACCTGTGTCTTTACCACCGTGTCCTGCATCTATAACAACCCGACGTATGCGGTAAGGTTTGTTGGCAATAGACGTGGGTGTGTAAAAGCTTGTGCTTAATTGCGTGAGGAGTTGTTGATAGTTGGGCGTTTCGTTGCTTTCTATGGTAGGAAAAACCATCAAGACTATCCATAGTATTGCCGCAAAACCATAATGTAACTTTTTCATACAGACTTAAAATTGCATTTTTTCTTGGTCTTTGTTTAGATTAGACTGTTTGGAGGTAGCTAAAGTAACATGTAGTATGGAAAAATGTGGTATTAAGGTTTTTTATAGGTGTGAAAAATTTGTCGTAGTGTTCTGTTTTATCTATTTTGTCGGAAAAAAGCTGTTTTGCCGTAAAAAATAATGATATTTTTGTTCGAATGGCGAAGCGCGTTAGGGATGCGGAGGGTGGCGTTAGCCAGTGCGTAGCTTGCGAAGCACCGTAGCGGCAGCGAAGCCCGTAGCAGCCCGACCCGCAGGGAAACGCCCAAATAAATCAATGTGTT
>JAEUUX010000225.1 GCA_016787295.1 Chitinophagales bacterium | reverse complement strand
GGGTAAATCCGAAATAGTATGGTATGAAAATGATGGCAGCAGCAACTTTGGTTCACGACAAATTATTACAACAAATGCTAATGGTGCAAATTCTGTTTATGCTAATGACTTGGATAATGATGGCGATATAGATGTATTGTCTGCTTCTGGTGATGATGACAAGATAGCATGGTATGAAAATAACGGCAGCGGTAACTTTGGCACTCAACAAACTATTACAATGGCTGCCGATGGTGCCTATTCTGTCTATGCTACTGATTTAGACAATGATGGGGATATAGATGTATTGTCAGCTTCTCGATGGGATGACAAAATAGCTTGGTACAAAAATGATGGTAATGGTAATTTTGGAGAACAGCAAGTTATTACAACCAATGCTGATGGTGCAAATTCTGTCTATGCTACTGATTTGGATAATGATGGGGATATAGATGTATTGTCAGCTTATGATAACAAAATAACTTGGTACGAAAACGATGGTAGCGGCAACTTTGGAGAGCAGCAAATTATCACAACAACGACACGTAGTGTCTATTCTATCTATAGCTCTGATTTGGATAATGATGGCGATGTTGATGTATTGTCAGTTTTCTATGGTAATGACGAAATAGTCTGGTACGAAAATGATGGTAGTGGTAACTTTGGATTGCAGCAAATTATTACAACCAATGCTAATGGTGCAAAATCTGTCTATGTCGCTGATTTGGATAATGATGGGGATATAGATGTATTATCGGCTTCAGAATATGATAATAAAATAGCTTGGTATGAAAACGATGGTAACGGCAATTTTGGTATACAGCAGAGTATTACAACAAATGCTATCGGTGCGTGGTCTGTCTATGCTACCGATTTGGATAATGATGGGGATATAGATGTGTTGTCGGCTTCTCGCGATGATAACAAAATAGCTTGGTATGAAAACGATGGTGGTGGCAACTTTGGTGTACAGCAAATTATTACAACAGATGTTGATGAAGCAATGTCGGTTTATACTGCCGATTTGGACAATGACGGCGACATGGATATCTTATCGGCTTCTGAATTTGATGACAAAATAGCTTGGTACGAAAACGACGGCAGTGGTAACTTTGGGGTGCAGCAAATCATTACAACAGCGGCTGATCAAGCAAACTCTGTCTATGCCGCCGATTTGGATAACGATGGTGATATAGATGTTCTGTCGGCTTCTGCTAGTGATGATAAAATAGCCTGGTACGAAAACCTATTAATAGTAGGTATTGATAATCCTACTACTGCCAATCATTCCCTCCTATATTACCCCAATCCCATCACCAACACCCTAACTATCCAACAATCCACCGCCCAAACTACCACCTACACCCTCTACAATACCTTGGGTGAAGTGGTGAGCAAAGGCACTTTTGACACCCCAACCCACACTATTCCTGTGTTTCACTTGCCTGTGGGAATATATTATTTGCAGGTGAATGGCGTGAGTTTTAAGGTGATGAAGCAGTAGGTTTAACATTGCAAACTAAATAAACATCTCCGCAAGCTAGGGTTTAAGCCTTAGCTTGCGGAGATGTTGTATATTAATGCTAAAAGCAAAAGACTCGCCAATCTTTTAAATTTCTTCGGAATAGTCGTGCGTGCGTTCGGGTGAGTCGTGCGTGCGTTCGGGTGAGTCGTGCGTGCGTTCAGGTGAGTCGTGCGTGCGTTCGGGTGAGTCGTGCGTGCGTTCGAGTGAGTCGTGCGTGCGTTCAGGTGAGTCGTGCGTGCGTCCGGGTGAGTCGTGCGTGCGTTCAGGTGAGTCGTGCGTGCGTTCAGGTGAGTCGTGCGTGCGTTCAGGTGAGTCGTGCGTGCGTTCGGGTGAGTCGTGCGTGCGTTCAGGTGAGTCGTGCGTGCGTTCAGGTGAGTCGTGCGTGCGTTCAGATGAGTCGTGCATACGTTCGGGTGAGTCGTGCGCACGCCCGAAACCACTGTATATACAAAAAAGCTATAGGTACAGGGTGGCAGCAATGCCGTAAAAAGTCAGTTATTATTGGAAAATAAGCACGGTTTAATGCTATGCAATAATTAATCTACTCCCACAAATCATCTATAGTATTGTATTAGCGCCAAGAGATAGGTGCATATTGATTTTATTAATGAACTTTATGGTGTGGTGCTAATCATACGAAATTTTAGCTGTGAACGTATAACAAAATAGTATGACAATAAAAATCCCTTCAGAACAACAACTCTGAAGGGATTTTGTACTTTATTCTACTACTATTTTCTCAACCGCAATGGTTTGTCCATCAGATAGATTTTGTAGTTGTATGAAGTATAGACCGCTTGCCCATTGCAAACAAGAAACGTTTATTGGAGCATCGGCATCGACAATTGCGCTATGTATGACAACACCTGTCGGCGTATAGCATAGCAAGCGACAAGAAGCGGGTAGTTTTTGGTCAAATGATACTGTAAAATGGTCTTTGGCGGGATTGGGAATAAGCCGCATTTGGGGCAGCGCGCGCGGCGGCGAACGGTGCAGGCTCAATTGTCCTACTGTTTCTTCTTTGCCATTATAGTCGGTTTGTGTTAGCCGATAATAATTGTGGCTATATTGTGTAGGGTGGAAATAGCTATATTTATATGCCGTGTGTGCATTGCCTTTTGCCGCCACTTGTGCTATCAACTTCCAAAGCAACTGTGGATTATCTTCATAACCTATATGGTATAGATTATACTGCTGACAATTGACTTCGCTGGCACTAATCCATTGCAAATCATCGCCCGCAGCTAATACCGTACCGTCAAATTGCAATAGTTCTACGGGCAAAGGAGTGTCCTCGCAATTGATGAGGTCGAGATGCAACACATCG
This sequence comes from Chitinophagales bacterium, assembly GCA_016787295.1. Classification (GTDB taxonomy): domain Bacteria; phylum Bacteroidota; class Bacteroidia; order Chitinophagales; family UBA2359; genus JAEUUX01. The sequence continues at coordinate 6,048 of JAEUUX010000225.1, read as the reverse complement.
GACTGCGCCTCACAGCCGTATATATTGCTTGCCACCAAACTATAGTCACCCGACTCAAAAGGTACTAATACGTTGCCCATTGTGGCGGTATTGCCAATCAACATATCATACCAATATATGTCGGCGGAGCTATTGGGTGGCAAGGACAAAACAATACTATCGTTTTCACAAATACTATAGCAACCCGAAGGAAAATCTGCTACATTGGGGTTATCAACAACTATCACTTGTGCCGTAGCCGAGCGGGTACAATGGTTATTGGCGGTCACGGTCACGGTATAAGTTCCTGAAACATTGACATGAATACTATTGGTATTGACTCCTGTACTCCATGCTACGGCTTGTCCAAATAAAGGGTTGCTTAAGTGTAAGGAGACTGATTGTCCTTCGCAGACGGTCAGTAGGTTAGGAGACATATTAGCCACTGGCGAAGGTGCAAACGTTAGGGGTGTACTAATTGTTGTGGGACAATTGCCATTAATAGGGCTAATAGTCACTGTATAAGTACCCGATTGTGTGACATTGATGCTGGAAGTGGTGGCATTATTAGACCAAAGATAATGATAACCCAAAGCAGCCTGTAAGCCAATGGTTTCGCCTTCGCACAAATAAGCGTCATTATTCACTACATTAATGGTAGTGGGTGGATTAGGATAAAAGTTGATGTACTGTATGGGCGTGGTATAGTAACAATTGGCACTCGTATAGACGCGAACCCAATAATTACCACTTGTCATTACTCCAATTTGCGGCGTAGTGCTGCCATCGCTCCACCAATAAGCGATACCATTCGCAGGAGCCGTTAAAGTGGCGGTATCACCCACACACAAAAGGCTATCCGATGCCACGAAAGGCAAAACAGATGGGTCGGGAATAATTTCAATGGCTTGACTGTGCGTAGCACTACAACCAAATGTATTAGTAGCACTAAGGCTAAGGGTGTAATTCCCTACATTGGGGTAGCTATAATTGGGCAAAGCTAATAAGCTGCTGTCACCATTGCCAAATGTCCATTGGGTCAATAATAAGAGGCTATCTGCCGGAAGCAACTGCAACGCGCTATTAACACAAGCAAGGGGGATAGGCGTAAAATGGGCTGTAGGCAAAGGAGATACTTGTATGAATGCCATGTAAGTATCAGAACAAGTGTCGTTGGTTATGGTTAGCTGAACGGGATAGATACCACTATTGCTATAAATGTGTTGAGGGTTTTGTTCGCCTGTTATCACCGTTCCATCGCCAAAGCTCCACGTCCAATTGGTAATAGTACTTGTTGGGATATAAATAGAATAGTCTTCAAACAATACGGTATCTCCCACGCACACCTTAGTGGGCATACCTGCTTTGGCTTTTACGGGTACGCTAACGCGAACAGCATGGAGCCAATAACAATAAGGTGGGTCGTTGTTGAGGTTGGGATAAGATGTTAGCAAACGCACCGAATGTTCGCCAATTTCTGTATAGACGTGATTAAAGGGGGTGGTCGTATTGGGGCTTTCGTTAAAAGTACCGTCTCCAAAGTACCAATATAGGGTTTCGGCGGCGGGAGAAGAAAGGTTTTGCAGCGTAAATAGGTTGCAGTCATTATTGGTATTAATAATGCTAAAATCAGCATTAGCTCCATCAGGATAATCACAAGTAAGGACTGGCACCGGTGGGCAATCGGGACAAGAAGGTGTTATGCCTCCGCTATTCACACAATCTATTTGCACAATATTAATAGCATTGGATAAGGCAGCACATTGGGTTTCGGTATTGCTAATCAATAACTGATAGTTATAGTTACCTGCCACAGTGCCGCTAAGGTGCGTATAGACAGGATTTGTTTCGTTTAACAATGCCACACCATTGACATACCATTGATAGCTTTGGTTTTGACCTAATGCAGCGGATATGGTAGCGGTTTGTTGCGGTTGTTGGATACAGAAACCCCTATCATCGGCGCAAAAAATAGTAGACAAGGGTAGGGGAGAGGCATTAACGTTGATAGTATTACTTGCCTCACACCCCCAATTGTTTTGCGTGGTCAGTTGGTATACGCCTGCTTGTGTGATGGTAAGCGTATCGCCCACTTGTAGCATATTGCCTGCATTGTCGCTCCACATTGCCACAAGGTTGGGAGACGCAGAAGTATGTATGAGGTGAGTATTACCGCCCAAACACAAGATACCTGCTTCGAGGGTAGGAGTCATGGGGTTGGGGTGAATATCTACCAACATATTAGCAGTAGCACCACAAGAGGCAGCGCTAATCGTGGCTTGCAGCGGAGCATCTTGCCCCCAGATGACCGTAATCAAGGAGTCGCCTTGCCCCGTGAGGATAGTGCCTGCCTCAACAGGGCTAATGCTCCACACAAAATCGGACGAAGCAAGATTACTGACAACACTATAATTTTGAGTAGCCCCAGCACAAACGGTCGTATCGCCCACGATGGTGTGGTTGGCATTGGCATAGGCATACAAAGTTTGGATAGGAGAATAGCATTGATAGATAGGGATAGTATAACGGGCTTGTGCGGATAAGCTATGACTACCACCTGCATTCCACTGTACTTGCACCGAATTAGTATTTTGTCCGCCTATAATTGTCCCGCCTGTAATTGTCCAAAATAACTGCGTGTTGGGTGTCGAGCTGCTACTGCTGTAGGTATAAATTTGGTTAGGACAAATGGTATTGGGTCCGTCGATAGGCGTGGGTATTTGTGGTATAGCCCACACCACAAGAGAGGTAGTATCTGTAGTGTTACAATAATCGTCACTATCAGTAATTGCCACAATGATATGCTCTCCAATAGGTAAAGTGTTACTATGTAGCGTAATTTCATCTATCCATTCACCGCCATCTACACTCCACATAAAATAATCATCTTCGTTGACAAATAAATCGGGTGTTTCGTTTTCACATATTGAGTAGTATATGTTATTGATATGAAAAGCGGGGCGAACATTGATGCTTGTTTGAGCAGTAGCGCTACAATTCGCTAATTGGTGCGCAATAGTGGCAGATAAGTTAGCATTCTCGCCTATCCATTGCACAGTCAAAGAAGGCGTATGGGTATCGGATAGGATTTGAGCGGCTGTTGGTGGGTCAATAGTCCATTGATAGGTAGCACCCGCAATAGTGGGCAGGGTGTAGGTATGGGTGCTATATAGGCATACAGTCGTATCGCCCATTATGCTAAGGTGTTCTGGTATAATACCTATGGGAATGCTCAAAGGTAGCGGACAAAGAGCAGGATTACAGTTATTGGTTTGTAGGCTGATAGTACCTTGCGATGTATCTGCCCACACCACGCTAATACCATTGGTGCTTTGTCCTGCCAACAATTCGCCTCCTGCCACAGTCCACGTATAGTTGTCACAAATGGCGGTAGTGCTATACTGCAAAGTATCACCCGAACAAACAGTGCCAACACAGCTAATAGGAGGCAAATCACCGCTGCCCACCACCACCACCAAACGCGCAGTATCTGTTGCTCCCAAAATCTCACTCAACAAAGCCATATCAGTATTGTTTTGTTGGAGATTTATGTGGTTGAATAACTTTGCGGCATGATAAGTAGGGTCGTTCAAACCTGTGTGGTCTATTGCCAAACCGCCGTCCTCTAATACCTCAACGCATACCGATATGGTATCTAAGGTGCCATTAGCAAAATATTCCGTTGTGAAATAGTAAGTAAAGCAATCCGTACCTACAAAGCCAGAATTGGGTGTATAGTAAAGATTTCCCAGAAAGTTATTACCCACTACCACATTGCCATTCATAGGCTGAATAATATGCACAGTAGGCTCCAAACCACTACAAAGCGGCTGAATAGTGTGGGCATTGATGTAGAGCGAGTCGCCATTGTTGAGCATACTAAGGTTTTGGTTGGGCAAATTAAGAATACATGATTTGGTGATGGTCACACATACTTCGCCCGTGTCGCGCACCATGCCATTTTGGATAACATACAAAAAACAATCTTCAATAGGTGCTTCCATATTAAGCATATTGCTATTGGGCGTATACCAAATCGTATTGTATTGGAGCATCGCAAAAACACCATAGTCAGAAGTAGATGGTAAGACGCTAAGAACCGTTTCGTTAGGAGACATACAGGCATTAAAATCGTTATCTAAAGCGTCAATGGTGATGCCACCTACCAAATGATCAAGCACTACTTGGTCGTCATTGGCAATAAGGCAGTCGTAGGACAACTGTATTTGGAACTGTGCCGCAGATATACCTTCATCAGTTTGCAGGTAATAGGTATAGTAGTTAATGCTATTAGACAAATTACCGTTAGGCACCACGCTAACAACACCTGTATTGAGGTCGATTGTAAAAGAGCCTGCCTCCCAAAAACAAGTATTACCCAAACAATTTCCCCCCGAAATACCAAGTATGCTAAAGTCACCACAAATCATATCATTATTGGTCAAATTGAAACTAACAGGCGTATTAGTGTTAGTATGAATAACATCATCTACTGCCACACCACAAATAGTTCCCGCTTGAGAGTTGGCATTATAAGCAATGAGGTTCACTTCATACACACCTTCTTGTTCGAAAGTATGAGAAGGGTTAGTTAATACACTTTCATTACCATCGCCAAAGTCCCAGTGAAAATCAGTAGCTTCGAGCGATTGGTTGTGGAAATACACGCTTTGCCCTTGACAGATATACAAAGTATCAGCAGGAACAGTAGTAGCGGCGGGCGTAGTTACAAAAGCAGCTATGGGTTCAGGCACTTCGGTAGGAGGGCAGTAGGAAGTAATATTGTAGAAAGTTGTAGTACATACCCCACAAGACTCGGCATATAAACCTTCGCCATAGCCAGGTCCCGTTCCGTTTTCTGGCATAACACAATAAGCTATTGTATGGTCTGCTATTCCTGCAAATAGTGGGAGAATAATGGCTTCACAACCGTCATTCATATCTACTATTCCGCCATCTGCAAAAAAATTACCTTGGTAATTGATGCCACCATTCAGACAATTCCATTCATATACACTAACAGCAGAGTCGGACAAACAAATACTTTCAGGCATTACAATAATAGGTTCAGGCAAGACCATATTACCCGAATGACTAAACAAAGTGCCGTCTCCATTAGTAACATTCAAAGTCCAAGGTACATTACGGTGTACGCTTACCGTGAATGTCCACACCGTATCACCCAATTCATCGGTGGTATAGGGCAACGTCAAAGCTTGGTTGTTTGCCGCATCAAATAGATTCGTACCCGTAAAAGTTAATGGGTAGATAGGTTGATGCACTGTTAGGATAATAGTTGCCTGTTCTGCTTGTTCTAAGCAATCGTAGGGCGAAAGAGTGGTGGTGGTAGTACTTTGTCCAAAACACTTAGCAGGGCTAACAATCAGCAACACAAGAGCTAAGAAAAAAGTATATCCCACACAACATAAGCATCGCGCAAAGGCGCAAGTGTGATAGTTTGACATACGCATATTGTTTAAATAAGTTAATGAGTATTAATGCAACAAAGGTAGTATTTTTTTCTTATTGTGCTTCATCAATGTCTCAAAAAAGTGTTGTTTCATACTAAATACTCGAAACATCTCCGTAAGGCAAGGTTTAAGCCCTACCTTGCGGAGATATTTTACATAACTACTGCAAAACAAACCACACCTCTAAAAAAATATCCAAAGCCTTTATCAATACCCACAAAAGCGCTACTATTTAATTTGGCTAGTCCAAACATTTCTGTACGTGCGCTAAACATTTCCGTGAGTTTGATAACGACATTAAAAAGTAGTTTTAGCTTGTGTTGTTCTAAAAAAATGACAAATGCCTGATATTTGATAATAACAATCTGATAAGTACCTTATCAAGGCCTTATTTGTTATTATCCAAACAACCCAATGGGGTGACAAGATTACCAGCTCAAAATAATAAAAACCCTGATGGGCAATGTCATTAAGTTAGGGTAAGCACTTACGCCACCCGTTTATAGTTTACAAGGGTGTAGTTATTAACTGCTCTATATGGCTTTTTTTTGCGTTTGTTAGAACGCCCTGGTCGCACGGATTGTGTATGTTTAGCAAA
>JAEUUX010000205.1 GCA_016787295.1 Chitinophagales bacterium | reverse complement strand
CACACCACTTGCCAAACTTGCATCGCTGTCGTTTTGGTCGGGTACGCTGCCTTCGCCAGTATTGACATTGGTTAGGGCATATTCATTGCCATTATAATTAAGTACGTCATTGGTGGCATTGAACGTATTAGTGCCACTTTGCCCTAACACAATAAAGTATTGCGTATTGGGAGCCAGTCCAGTATAACCAACTGTTGCTGCGCCTGTGGTGGCATTCACACCATTATTATCTACATTCGTTTGATTAAAGTAGTATTCACCATTGGCATCGGTAGTAGTTAAGCCCACCAATAAACCGCTTTGGTCGTATAAGCGCACTTGAACATTGGGTATGCCACTTTCTCCGGGGTCTTGAACACCGTCAGCATCAGTATCTATCCACACATAGTTGCCTATTTCTAAAAAAGAAACAAGGCTACATGCTAATTCTAAATCGCCCAGACCCACTGACTTGCCAAAAGTTGAAGCGGTAGAACCCGAGTTTATGTATAACAATGCCCCTTTATCGTCATCGGCGGGTGATAGTCCAGTAAGATTAGAGATATATCTAAAACCACCTGAATCATAAATATGATAAAGCGGATCTACAGTGGTAAAAATAGATTGACCAGAACCGGGTTTTAAAGCCAAAGCACCCATCGCAATTTCGCTATGCCAAAGGTCTGAGCCTATATAAAAGTCGTCATTATAAAATTCACCAAAGCCGGGACCTTGATTATTGTTTGGACTTGATCCAGTAAGCCCTGCCACATAAGCATTGTTTTCCAAGACATAAGTACCATTTTTGTAAGCTGCTCGCAAAATATCTCCTGCTGCAAAATTGCTATAAGTCTTAGTATCTCCATTAAATGGACTGTAATTTTTCCAACCCGTTTGTAATGCAGATCTATCTGAAAAGCCAAGAATTAAGGAGCCATCTAAATCAACTTCTATATCAGAAAGTATAGGTTGTCCGTAAATTAGCTCGTAGCCTGATAATGAGACTTGAATGTCATTAAAATCATCAGACCAAGGATTCCAAGCAGTAATATTCGGAAGCCAACTTACAGGATAACCTTTTGGATAAGTCAGCGGAAAGTCAAATACTGGGCTGAATGTGCCTAAACTCTCGTCTAAAGCATACACATAAGCCCGCATATCGGAGGTATTTTGAGAATTATAGGCATCACAAACCGAACCTATATATACTTTACCGTCTTTTACTTTTAGACCAAAAGGACGTGCATCTCCCGTACCAGCGCAGTCAGCAGGTATATCGTAGGAGTCAGCCAAAACGGGAGTAGCCCCTGTAATATCTAATTTATAGAGCTTTTTATTGTACAGATTAACAAAATACAAATAGTTATTGTCTTCTGAAATATCCAAATCGCCTATACCTACCTTTCCAATCAGGCTTAATGCTAAGGAATCGTGACTAGGGCTATTTACATTTGCTCCTAGGTTTCTAATGGCATTGGTTTGACCATAAAAAGGATTTCCTGGATTTAGACTACCCACATTGATGCCTAAAGTTTGCACATCTACTAAATTAGTTGTAGCATTCGTGGTAGCATCTACCACATAAAGCCCTCCTAAACCCAAGGGTCCTAAACCCACATGGCGACGCAAAATGGCTGATGTATATATTTTATCGCGCTTTTTGTCATAAGCTACCCCCCAAAGCGAACCTACCTGTGCTGCTGTTGCTACTGTGGTGGTTCCAGTAGAAGTAACATCTCCGTTTGTTCCATAAGGCATTCTTTTAAAGGCTGTTTGTGATCCAGCCGTTCCTCCTGCTAATGGATCGCCATTAATATATACTGGAACAAAAATATCCGGAACTGTCTGACAATAATCAGTGCCATTTAATACTCCTAAATCTACCGAGCAAGTAGCTGTATCTACAAACTGAACCGTTGTTTGTCCATTAGTGCCATTTACTGTTCCATTATCGCCCACATAAGTAGGTAAATTTGAAAACTCAACCCTGACAGGGTAGGTCATTGGATTTGATATTGTCCAAACGCCACTAATGTCTGAAGTAGTGCTAAATGTAGCCCCATTGCTGTCAAATACAGTAATAGTGACACCTCCTGTGCCAAATGTTTCACCCGTTTGTTGAATACCATCGGCATTATAGTCATTAAAAACGATGCCACCCAAATTACCTGAACTGCAAACTGTAGCAGGACAAGCTGCGGGTAAAGTATAAACCGATGTTGCTGGGGGGCAACTATTATTATTAACAATTTGGGCTGCAATGGCGCCACTTGTGCCATCTGCATCTAATTCAAAAGCAACTACTTGCGGCGAACGAATACTGCCCACACTGCCCGGTGTATTATATTGTCCCGGATATATCCAGCGTGTCGATGAGCCTACCGATACCTGAATACTATCAGAAGGATATAAACCGTCCCAAGCCACTTCTACACTTACTGTAGATTTTGACTGCCCCGAACTATTGAGATAACAGCCCGATACATTTACATCGGCAATAGTTACGGCTTGTGTAGCTTTGCAGTAATTAGGTATAATTTCTATTGCCGAAAATTGTGCATTGTCAATTTTTCGTTGTAATTCGATGTTCAAATCTCCATCTGTTACATTAACCGTGTATGCGTTGGTTATAGCACGATTGGCTTGATTGCCCGCAGCTACAAAAATATCAAAATTACTTGCTACGGTGGTACCCTCTATTATTATATCAAATACCCTTTGATTTGCTTGAGTAAAAAAGAATTCAGCATTATGAAATACAATAGTATAAGAACCATTAGGAACAGGAAAATGCCAATCCATAATATCCTTGTAAAGCGTATTTCTATAAACTTCCGGATTAGAAGATGTGGGATAAGTTCCACCTGAACTCAAATTTGAAACCGTATTTGATAAGTAATAAGTGTTGCCATACAAATTATATTTCAAATAAGACTCCCAAGTTCTTCCCTGTGCATCGGGAGTAGTGAAATCTATATTATCTCCAGTGATACGTATAGTATCAGCATACACTTCGCAACCCGAAATAGTACATAGAGGCGCGGTTGTAAAACCAAAATCGTAGGTATGGTCAACTGAACCCACATCGCCCGTATTAGCAACAATATAGGGATAGCCATTGAAGGCGGCATTCACACCACTTGCCAAACTTGCATCGCTGTCGTTTTGGTCGGGTACGCTGCCTTCG
>JAEUUX010000204.1 GCA_016787295.1 Chitinophagales bacterium | reverse complement strand
CACACCACTTGCCAAACTTGCATCGCTGTCGTTTTGGTCGGGTACGCTGCCTTCGCCAGTATTGACATTGGTTAGGGCATATTCATTGCCATTATAATTAAGTACGTCATTGGTGGCATTGAACGTATTAGTGCCACTTTGTCCCAACACAATAAAGTATTGCGTATTGGGAGCCAGTCCAGTATAGCCTACTGTTGCTGCGCCTGTGGTGGCATTTACACCATTATTATCCACATTCGTTGGATTAAAGTAGTATTCACCATTGGTATCGGTGGTGGTTAATCCCACCAATAAACCGCTTTGGTCGTATAAACGCACTTGCACGTTGGGTATACCGCTTTCTGTGGGGTCTTGAATACCATCGGCATCTGCATCTATCCACACATAGTTGCCTATTTCTAAAAAAGAAACAAGGCTACATGCTAATTCTAAATCGCCCAGACCGGCTGCCTTACCAAAGGTTGGCTCAGTAGTTCCAAGTACGGTCTGATAAAGTGTTGCACCAATAACACTTGGAGATGTAGTACCCGTAGTATTAGAGATATATCTAAAGCCGCCTGAATTTCCTCCATATTCCGGATCCATAGTTGTATAAATACTTTCTCCAGAGCCTGGTTTAAGTGCAAGCGCACCAAAAGCAATCTCAGTATGAACCCCACCATTAAGTGGGTAATTATCATTATAAAATTCACCAAAGCCTGGTCCTTGATTATTATTCGGGCTTGCTCCAGTAAGTCCTGCCACATAAGCATTGTTTTCCAATACATAAGTGCCATTTATGTAAGCTGCTCGCAAAATATCGCCGGCACCTGACCCTACATATAATTTCGGATCACTTGATTGGGTACCAAAATTCTGCCAACCTACTTGGTAGGCTGTTCTATCACCAAATCCCAAGATTAAGGATCCGTCTAAATCTATTTCAATATCGGTGAACAACGGTTGTGGATACAATAAATCAGGATATGAATATGCCGGAATAAAATCACTAAAATCATCAGTCCAAGGATTCCATGTGCTAATGCTTTTAAATCCTGAGTATGGGTACCCCTTGGGATATGTCAGCGGAAAATCAAAAACAATACTAAAAGTGCCTAATGTTTCATCAAGCGCATAAACATAAGCCCGCATATCGGAGGTATTTTGAGAATTATAGGCATCACAAACCGAACCTATATATACTTTACCATCTTTTACTTTTAAACCAAAAGGACGTGCATCTCCCGTACCCGCTACACAATCGGCAGGTATATCGTAGGAGGCAGCCCAAACGGGAGTAGCCCCAGTAATATCTAATTTATAGAGTTTTTTATCGTACAGATTGACAAAATATAGAAAATCTGCATCTTCTGAAATATCTATATCACCAATACCCACTTTCCCTACTAAAGTCAGTGCTAAGGAATCATGATTTGCAAGATATGGGTCGGTGCTTAAATTTCTAACACTATTAGTTTGACCATAAAAAGGGCTTAACGGATTTAGACTACCTACATTGATGCCTAAAAGTGCTTTGCACATCTATCCAATTAGTCGTAACATTTGTGGCAGCATCTACCACATAAAGCCCCCCTAAGCCCAAAGGACCTAAACCCACATGGCGACGCAAGAAGGCTGATGTATATACTTTGTTGCGTTTTTTGTCATAAGCTACACCCCACAATGAACCCACTTGTGCAGTTGTAGCAACAGGGGTAGTTCCGTTGTTAATAACATATCCGTTTGTTCCATAAGGCATTTTTTTCAAGGCTATTTGTTCTCCTGATACAGAACCAACTGGTAAAGGGTCGCCATTAATATACATAGGGACATAAATATCGGGCGTAGTTTGGCAATAATCAGTACCATTCAATACACCCAAATCAACTGAACAAGTAGCAGCAGCTACAAACTGAACCGTAGTTTGTCCATTAGTGCCATTTACTGTGCCATTATCGCCCACATAAGTAGGTAAATTTGAAAACTCAACTCTAACAGGGTAGGTCAATGGATTAGAAATTGTCCAAACACCATTAATGTCTGAAGTGGTGCTAAATGTAGCCCCATTGCTGTCAAATACGGTAACAGTAACCCCTCCTGTGCCAAATGTTTCACCCGACTGTTGAATACCATCAGCATTGTAATCATTAAATACCATCCCACCCAAATTGCCAGAACTGCAAACTGTAGCAGGGCAAGCTACTGGCAAAGTATAAACCGATGTTGATGGCGAACAATTGTTGTTGTTAACAATTTGGACTGCAATAGCTCCATTTGTACCGTCTGCATCTAATTCAAAAGCAACTACTTGTGGCGAACGAATACTGCCCACACTACCCGGTGTGATATATTGCCCCGGATATATCCAGCGTGTCAATGAACCTGCTGATACCTGAATACTATCAGAAGGATATAATCCTTCCCAAGCCACTTCTACACTTACGGTAGATTTTGACTGCCCCGAACTATTGAGATAACAACCTGATACATCAACATTGGCAATAGTTACAGCTTGTGTGGTTTTACAGTAATTAGGTATAATCTCTATTGCCGCAATTTGCGCATTTTCTATTACTTGTTTGAATTGCACTTGCAAATCACCATCTGTTACATTAATCGTATAGTTTTTAGTGATTGCCCAATTTGAGTTATTACCGGCTGCCACAAATACATCAAAATTGTCCTCTACTGTTGTTCCCTCTAAAAGTATATCAAATACCCGTTTGTTTGCTTCCGAAAAAACTGTTTCCGCAAAATGGATAATAATAGTATAAGAACCATCAGGAACCGCAAAATGCCAATCCATATATGGATAATACAATGAATGTTGATATATGGCAGCGTCAGAGGAAGTGGAATAGGGTCCACCGGAACTTAAATTGGAAATAGTATTTCCAGGATAATAAGTAGCCCCTTCCAAATTATATTTGAGGTAAGATTCCCAAGTTCTTCCCTGTGCATCAGGAGTAGTGTAATCTACTGCATCAGTGGTGATACGGATAGTATCGGCATAAACTTCGCAACCCGAAATGGTACAAGGTGGCGGAGCGGGTTTAAAACCCATATTCTGGGCTTTATCGTTTGGTTCGCAATCATCATTGCTGCAACTTACCAAAGGATTATTAGAAGTTTTACTTGTTATTTTTTGTTCTCGTGATGCAGTACCTAAAAGTTCGCTACGGGGGGATACAGAAAAGAAAGGTAGTGCTAGCAACAATAGTATCGCTTTTTTTAAAAAAAAATTGTCGTTTAGCATGTTTAAGGTTTTGAAACTTATTTTCTATGATATCTTGCAATTTTTATGCCAAAATTAAATTCCTAACAACTATTTTATCATAACTCGCCTATATCGTAAAACCCCAACAACTGCCTTTCCAAAATGGAAGGCAGCCGTCGGGGTTTTTACTTTCAAAAAAAAAACTTAAATCATGCTTAATGTTTCGTAATTCCAATGGTTATACACTTAGGAACGGGACAAACTACACATGTTTGGGTGGTTATGATAACAGGACAACACATCACATCACCACAAGTACCCATAATCGGAGAACCGTTGTAGGCTACTTTGAAGTATTTTGTAACATTATTGCCGCCCATTAAGGTATTATTCACCACCAAAGTTTGGCTTGTTTCACCCGATAAAGGTGTATAAGTTGCGCCATTATCTGTGCTTACATACCATTGATATGTTGTCGCAGTAGTAGCTGTAATGGTTATGCTGGCTGTCGGACTGTCACTACACAAACTTGTAGGTACGCTAAAACAGGCTTGGTCTTGGTCGTCTTCACCTGCAACATCATTATTAGGCGTACTATCTGTATCTGTTTCGTTCATGTCCGTAATTTCGGCATTGTTTACAAAACTACCTTCGCTATTGGCTGTTACGGTAATATCTAACATCTTAGGAGCATCTGTTCCCAACATATTGCCCACATTCCATGTCAAAGTATTGCCACTTATTCCAACATTAGTCGGGTCGGAACTGGATACAAAGGTCACGCCTGCGGGTAAAACATCGGTTACAACCACACCCGTAGCGTCGACACCATTGTCGTTGGTCAATGTCAAGGTGAAAGTTACTGTACCGTTGAGGGCTACAATGGCGTTGCTTACCGTTTTGGTGAGGGATAGGTCAGGAAGCAACGTAACACCGGGTTCTGTTATCGTTTGTGCGCACATCGCCGTACAACCATTATTGTCGGTCACTGTGACGGTATAGGTTCCTGAAGTCTTGCCGCTAATGCTTGATGCTGTTTCACCACTACTCCACAAATATGTGTAAGGGCTTGTACCGCCTGTGGCATTCACACTTGCCGTACCGTCGCTACCGCTGTTGGTTGTTACATCTGTTTTGCTACAAACAACGCTCAAGGCTGTTGGTTCGTTAACGGTGTATGATGTTACGGCTGTACAAGTAGCACTTTCGGTAACAGTGACAGTATAAGTACCAGTAGTTAAGCCGCTGATACTTGCTGTTGTGCCGCCATTGCTCCATAAGTAAGTCACAGGACTAAGATTGCCACTTGCAGTTACGTTTGCTGTGCCATCGCTACCACCGTTGCACAATACTGGTGTGCCGTCGGCAATAGCAGATAAATTACATCCCGGCTCTTGGATAGTACTGTTGCACATTGCTGTACAACCATTATCGTCCGTAACAGTGACGGTATAAGTACCAGCAGTCTTGCCGCTAATGCTTGACGCTGTTTCACCGCTACTCCACAAATATGTGTAGGGGCTGGTGCCGCCTGTGGCATTCACACTTGCCGTACCGTCGCTGCCGCTGTTGGTTGTTACATCTGTTTTGCTACAAACAACGCTCAAGGCTGTTGGTTCGTTAACTGTGTATGATGTTACGGCTGTACATGTCGCATTTTCTGTTACGGTGACGGTATACGTTCCAGCAGTTAAGCCGCTGATACTCGCTGTTGTGCCACCATTGCTCCATAAGTAAGTCACAGGGCTAAGGTTGCCACTTGCTGTTACGTTGGCTGTACCATCGCTGCCACCGTTGCACAATACTGGTGTGCCGTCGGCAATAGCAGATAAATTACAGCCCGGCTCTTGGATAGTACTGTTGCACATTGCTGTACAACCATTATCGTCCGTAACAGTGACGGTATAAGTACCAGCAGTCTTGCCGCTAATGCTCGATGCTGTTTCGCCACTACTCCACAAATATGTGTAAGGGCTTGTACCACCTGTGGCATTCACGCTTGCCGTGCCATCGCTGCCGCTGTTGGTTGTTACATCTGTTTGAGTACAAACAACACCCATTGCCGTTGGTTCGTTAACGGTGTATGATGTTACGGCTGTACAAGTAGCACTTTCGGTAACAGTGACAGTATAAGTACCAGTAGTTAAGCCGCTGATATTTGCTGTTGTGCCGCCATTGCTCCATAAGTAAGTCACAGGACTAAGATTGCCGCTCGCTGTTACGCTCGCCGTGCCATCGCTACCACCGTTGCACAATACTGGTGTGCCGTCGGCAATAGCAGATAAATTGCAACTCGGCTCTTGGATAGTACTGTTGCACATTGCTGTACAACCATTATCGTCCGTAACAGTGACGGTATAAGTACCAGCAGTCTTGCCACTAATGCTTGATGCAGTCTCGCCACTATTCCACAAATATGTGTAAGGGCTTGTACCGCCTGTGGCATTCACACTTGCCGTACCGTCGCTACCACCATTGGTCGTTACATCTGTTTGAGTACAAACAACGCTCAAGGCTGTTGGTTCGTTAATGGTGTATGATGTTACGGCTGTACATGTCGCATTTTCTGTTACGGTTACGCTATATGTTCCAGCAGTTAAACCGCTGATACTTGCTGTTGTGCCGCCATTGCTCCATAAGTAAGTCACAGGACTAAGATTGCCGCTCGCTGTTACGCTCGCCGTGCCATCGGTGCCACCATTACAAGAGACATCGGTGCCACTAATAGATAAAGAGAGGTGACAAGAACTATAACCAGCATCAATAGTCAAATTATCTTTGTCAACACCTGTTCCAAGTATATTCATGGCAAAAATCGGACTTTCGCCAGTTGTTGCATTGGCATCGCTATTGCCATCGGTTGCAGCGGTTGTGGTTTGTTGTGTTAGGGTATTTGTATTATTTGTGGTGGGGAATTTAACCTGATAATTACCACTTTGGCTTATCATAAATAAATAATAACCGGGATTGCCATTGGCATCATTGGCAGTCGCTGTGGTTTGCACTAAGGTAAATACACCCGGGCTTGTCTCTTGGTATAAAGTTACTGTTACACCATTAACGCCATTAGCAGTAGGTTCATCTTGCAAACCATTGCCATTGCTATCTGTCCAAACATAATTACCAATAGTTCCAAAAGTAAAACCAAAATCGTAGGTATGGTCGACTGAACCTATTTCGCCAGTAGTGGCAACAATATAGGGATAGCCGTTGAAGGTGGCATTCACACCACTTGCCAAAGTTGCGTCGCTATCGTTTTGGTTAGGTGCGCTACCTTCGCCTGTATTGGCATTGGTTAGCACATACTTATTACCTCCATAGTTAAGTATATTACTAGTGGTATTAAAAGTATTAGTGCCGCTTAGTCCTAACACAATAAAATATTGCGTATTGGGAGCAAGTCCTGTATAACCTGCTGTTGCTGCGCCTGTGGTGGTATTTACACCATTGATGTCTACATTCGTTTGATTAAAATAGTATTCGCCATTGGCATTGGTGGTGGTTAATCCCACCAACAAACCACTTTGTTTATATAAACGCACTTGTACATTGGGTATGCCAGTTTCTTTGGGGTCTTGAACACCATCACCGTCTGTATCTACCCACACATAGTTGCCTATTTCTAAATAAGAAACTATACTACAAGCCAATTCAATATCGCCCAATCCCACTGCTTTACCAAAAGTTTGACTCATACCAAAACTTTGATATAAATAAGCACCTGCGGTATTATCAGTCGCTGAAAGACCAGTAGTATTAGATACGTATCTATATCCACCTGAGTTGGGAGTTCCGTTCAAGGGATCCATACAAGTATAAATAGATTGCCCTGAGCCGGGTTTCAATGCTAAGGCACCAAAAGCAACTTCGCTGTGGATAAGGACATTACCTCCATCAAAATAGTTGTCGTTATAAAACTCTCCGAACCCAGGACCTTGATTGTTGCCTGGGCTAGAGCCTTGTAATCCCCCAACATAGGCATTATTTTCTAATACATAAACACTACCTTTTTTTGCAGCTCTAAGTATATCGCCTCCTGCATGATTTACATAGGTAGTAGTACTACCAACAATTGGACCATAGTTGAACCAGCCCATTTGTAATCCGCTTCTGTCCGCAAACCCCAGTACTAAAGCACCATCTAAATCTATCTCTATATCGGACAATATTGGCTGAGGCCATGTAGCCATTGTAGAACCAACGGAATATTGACTATTAATTTTCTCAAAATCGTCTGTCCATGCATGCCATTGACCTATTCCGGGAAGGTTAAGCCAAGGATAGCCTTTTGTATAAGTCAGCGGAAAATCAAATATGGGACTAAAAATACCCGTACTTTCCGACAAGCCAAACACATAAGCTCTCATATCAGATGGACTTTGAGTAGTGGAACCATCACAAACAACACCCACATAAACGATTCCATCTTTCACACGCAAACCAAAAGGTCTTGAGTTACCAGTGGTACAGGGAGAAGGAATGATGTATGAAGTTACTAAGGTAGGGCTTGCTCCGGTGATGTCCAATTTATAGAGTTTTTTATCGAATAAATTGACAAAATATAGAAAATCCGCATCTTCTGAAATATCTATATCTCCAATTCCCACTTTACCTATTTGGGAAAAAGCAGTTACGTCATAGTTAGGTGTGAAAGCATCTGCTGGCAAACCACGATTAGTATTTGTTTGGTTGTAAAATGGGTCTCCCGATGTCATACTACCTACGTTAATATTTAATGTTGCTTGTACATCTACAAAACTTGCAGTAGCATTGCTAGTTGCATTGCTTTGATAGATACCGCCCAAACCTAATGGACCTAATCCGGCATGTCGGCGAAGAACAGCAGAAGAATATATTTTATTGCGCTTTCTGTCATAAGCTACCCCCCAAAGCGAACCCACTTGTGAAGCTGTTGCTACTGTTGTGGTTCCAGCTGTAGTTACATTTCCCGAAGTACCATAAGGCATTTTTTTAATGGCTGCCGTTGTTCCTGAATTACCTCCTCCTAATGGGTCGCCATTGATATAAATAGGCAGAAAAATGTTCGGGGTATCTTGGCAATAATCTGAGGTAGGCTGTACAGAAAAAAGAAAAAAGTTCTCCGTACTTTTGCGCTGTGAAACAAACAAAAATAACAGAGAACCCGTCTGAAAGACGGGTCAAAGATAGTACAAATGTTTGGAAAAACAAAGCACTATCTCGTGGGTCAGA
>JAEUUX010000200.1 GCA_016787295.1 Chitinophagales bacterium | reverse complement strand
GGTTTTGATGGCAAGGCTATGATAAGCTCCCGCCGATACGCTTGCCCAATCGGTGGCTGTACCTACTTGTACGGGGCTGGCTTGGTCAATAGCATTGCCTATGCCTAATTCTCCATAGCCATTATACCCCCACGCCCAAAGTGTGCCATCGGCTCTGACGGCAAGGCTATGATAATCTCCCGCCGATACGCTTGTCCACATTGGTACAGTATAGGTAATGGTGCCACCTGTGCCTGCGGTGGAGGGGTTAAAGGTGGCAGTGCCGTTGCCGTTGTCTGTAACGCCAGAACCAGTGAAACTGCCATCGGGGGCTTCGCTGCCCGTGAGGGTTACAGGGGCATCGTTGGAGCAGTAGGTGCTGTTTAGACCTGTGAAGCTTTGCGCCCTAAGTACTATAACATTGCAAAGAATTGCAAAGAATAAGAAAAATTTTAAGTTCATGATACCTGAGTTTTTCATAAAAAAGGTGTTAAGAAAATTTGGTGTTTGAACATTATTGTCAATTTCTGAAAACATACATTTGTAGTGATTTTTACAAACCTGCTATAGATTATGTTCAAACAATCCGCCTGTAGGATAGCCCATGAACACACTATTTAGCAGCCTAAAATGATGTTTAAAAAACGCTTAGTATAGTTAAGCACAGATAAAAAGTTGCATAACTATTCATAACTTCTTCTTAACATGTGGATAGCAAATTGTTGGTAGGATATTTGTTTTATAGGAGTTTTTTATACAAAACTTGCACGCAAAGGTATCGCTTTTTGTTCTATAATGGTATACTTTGTTGCCCAAATTTAGCTTTTTTTTAGTGGATATTTATTTTATTCGGAATTGAAAACTGATGTTACAAAAAAAACTTTTTATGAAACATAATGAAAATATTGACAATCAAAAAGTGTCAAAGTCCCAAAAGATTTGACATCAGTTATAGACTTTTCTTGGACACGGACACTTACATTAGCTACCACAAAATGTAGGCAGAGTCCCGTTTTTTATTATTCTTGCGTCTGTCAAAATAAGTTGTTTTAGAACAAGGATAGACCTCAAACTTCAAATATTCAAGGCTTCCAAAGCCCATAATTTAAACGCTTATCAGTTGCCTGCCAAAGCAACTGATAAGCGTTTGTTTTTTAAAAAAATACGGTATTAAACAACACTACTTCCTCAAAAACTTTATGGATTAGTGAATCCATTGCATATTTGATGATGCTGCACAATTTATAGAACAAGGCGCACAAGGACCGCCAGTAGCAGTATCAGTCAAGCTTGCCGAATCTTGTACCGTTAGGCTGTAGGTGCTTGTACCATCGGCAGGTAGATATGCCGTAATGGTATAATTGCCACTTCCGTCGGGTCCTGTAATAAGTGCTGTAGCAGTAGCTGTTGTCAAGGCTACGCCCGTTGAACTAAACAAACCTGATATAGCCGTTACGCTATAAGGGGCTGTACCGGGCTGAATGGTAATCACTTCGCGGGCATACTCTTTGGTGCCATTGTTATCAAGGTCTAAACCATTGGAACAATTGCATGGGTCGGTTACA
>JAEUUX010000090.1 GCA_016787295.1 Chitinophagales bacterium | reverse complement strand
TTTTTTGTTTTTGTGCAATACTATTATGTTCATAACAAAAGACAATGCAACCCAAACATACACCACACAACAAACATACACAAGCCTTTATGCTTGCCAAATGTATAAATACCTATAGCCTAAAATTGCGCTAAAAAATGCAGGTTATTTATGCTTTTTACTTAAACACAGTTTATCTCACAAACATCAAAAATACCATAAACATTATGCGAATCTTATCTTTTTATGTATTAAGTCTCCTTACAAACCTATCAATGGTTTGGGCGCAATATACTGTAGAAAACGTTTCAGGAGTCATCACCACCAATACCACTTGGACAAACAACAAACAATACTTGCTCAATGGTTATGTATATGTCAAAAATGATGCTACCCTTACTATAGAAGCAGGCACTATCATAAAAGGGGATAAAGCCAGTAAAGGCAGTTTGATTATTACACGTGGTGCAAAAATTATGGCAGATGGCACGCCCGATTTGCCCATTGTATTCACCTCTAATCAAGCTGTAGGTAGCCGCAACTATGGCGACTGGGGCGGTTTGATTATTTGTGGAAAGGCACGCACCAATAAGGCGGGCGGACAAGGAGAGGTAGAAGGAGGCGTGAACAATGCTAATGGCGATGCCTTATATGGCGGCACCGATGATAATGACAATTCGGGTATTTTGCGTTATGTACGCATCGAATTTCCCGGTATTGCTTTTTCGGACAATAATGAAATCAATGGTTTAACTTTGGCGGGTGTGGGTAGCCAAACTGTTGTTGACCATGTACAAGTATCTTATTCGGGTGATGATGCGTTTGAGTTTTTTGGCGGAACTGTCAATGCAAAACATTTGGTAGCTTTGGCTTCGTGGGACGATGATTTTGATACCGATTTTGGTTATCGTGGCAACATACAGTTTGCTGTGGCATTGCGCCACCCTGCCATTGCCGACCAATCGGGTTCAAATGGTTTTGAAAGTGATAATGACGGTAGCGGCACCAATAACACACCCCGCACACGTCCTATTTTCTCTAATGTAACCATAGCAGGACCCGCTTTAGATAATGGACAAGCCACATTGAATACTAACTACAAAAGAGCTGCTCACATTCGCCGCGCTAGTCAATGTTCTATCTATAATGCTATTTTCTTTGGTTTTCCGACCGCTTTATTGTTAGACGGTACGGCTTGTGAAAACGCCGCACAAAACGATTCGCTCCAAATAAAAAATAGCACTTTTATTGCCACAGACCCCACAAAAATTTTAACTACGGTGTCGGGTAGTAGTTTTAATATCAGCAATTGGTACAATGCTGCCAACAACAACAATGTAACTAACACAAGCGTTGCCTCGCAGTTGCTGGTGGATCCTCAAAACTTAGACGCTCCTAATGCTTTGCCACAAACGACCTCACCTGTATGGGGAACTGCCAATTTTGTGCATTCTGATTTGAATAATGGCTTTTTTGAAGCTGTTAATTATCGCGGAGCTTTTGGCACAACAGATTGGACAAACACTTGGGCAAGCTATCACCCACAACAAGAAGCCTATCAAACCAATACTGCTGTTCCCAATTTATTGACTACCCAACAAATACAGTTGTATCCTAATCCCGCCACTACACAAACACAGTTGATATTGGATATACCCCAAACCATGACTTTGGAGATTAAACTTTGTAGTATTGATGGTAGGGTATTGCAAAATGTGGTGGAGTCGCAAACCATATCGCAAGGCAAACAGCAATTTGCCATTCCAACTGCCGATTTGCCTAACGGTTTCTATATTGTACAAATTTTGGCTAATCAACAAATACAGCACAGTCCTTTATTAATTAAATAACTCCAACATTGTTATAAATCTTTCTTCATACCATTTTTAAGTAGTCTCTCCGTGAGGAAGAAGGCTACTTTTTTGTTTTGTCCTACTCGTTTTGGTGTTGTCCATTGGTATTGTTTTGTTAAACTATTGCTCTATTTCAGTTAATTAGTCCGTTGGTTTGTCGATGTAACCGTATGGCACTAATACACACCACATTGTATTCCAACAAAATTTTAAAATATAACGGTAGTCTCAATAAAATACCGATTTGTGTAGATGATGTTGTGTTTATCTATCATTTTGGCAATTTGTCAAGTAATTATACGGCTTTTAGCTAATTTTCAAAAAAAAATGAAAATTAGCGTTCAAAATGGAAAAAAACAAAAAAAAATAACGACCTTTGAGCCAACATTATCCAATTAT
>JAEUUX010000102.1 GCA_016787295.1 Chitinophagales bacterium | reverse complement strand
GATGGGAAAAGTGATGTAATATATCGAACGGTCTTTGAAAAATTTGACTTCCGCTTTTTGCATTTCGACGATGAATCTCTCCCCACTACTTGCTCGGCAGTGGATGTCGAAAAAGGCTTTTCGTTCTACGTTTGTATCGGGTAGGTTTTCGACATTTTGAAAGTTGAGTTCGGCGATTTGGTGGTGTTTGGGCAGGATAGAGTTCAGGAAATCTATCAAGAGATCTTTACTTGCCTCTTCGCCAAATAGTTTTTTAAACCCGAAATCGGTATAGGGGTTGATATAAACTGACATAGTAGGTCTTTTTGGGGTAAGTATTTCAATTTGTTTTTGCCAATACTTTTTAGCAAAACCAAGTTATAGTATTATGCCTTTGGCAGAAAAAGGTCGTGCTTGCCAACCTTGCTCGGTGAGTATATATAATTCTCGGAAGCCAAGTGTTTGCAACAATTCGGCTGTTTGGGCAAAGGCTTGGGTGATTTCGGTAGGTCGGTGGGCATCCGAATTGAGGCAGATAGGAATTTGTAGGTCATGAATAAGTTCCAACACCCAGGTAGAAGGATACACACTATCTATTTTTTTCTTATACAAACCGCGCGTATTGACTTCGATAATGACGCGGCTTTGGCGTGCCACTTCGAGCATCGTGCTTACCTGTTGTCGATACCATGCGTCGGATTCGGAAAAATGACGGTTTTTGTTGTTCATCTTCACCTTGTCACAATGCCCCAAAACGTCGGGTGTGTGGTATTGTAACATTTGGCGTGTGGCTTCGTAGTAGGCAGTCACAGCACTTTGTACATCACCATTCCAATAGTCTTGTATGCCTTGATCATAGATTTTGCTGGGACCATCTATTTCCCAAAACACATTTTCGGCTGCCCTGCCCACATCTACCAAATGCACCGACCCAATACGATAGTCTAAACGGCGAAATTGTTCGTCGGTGGGACTAATGATATTGGGAATATAATCGACTTCCATACCCACAAAAATAGGCAGTTGGTCGGCATATTGTTGTTTGATTTCGCTGATGGTTTGGAAATAAGAGTCATAATGGTGCGGCTTGACACACCAAGGCACAGGAAAGGGCATTGGTGCATGACTCGAAAACCCAAAAGACCCCACATTTTGTTCGAGGGCTGCTGTTACATATACTTCGGGTGCATCGGTGCCATCACAGAAATAGCAATGTTGGTGGTAGTTCGTCCATTGTTTTATCATTTCGATAGATTATTGTTGCTGTTGTTCTTTTTTGTATTGAGTAATTTTGTCACTCACCTTAAAACCACCGGGATTGCGGTATTTTTTCTCACTAAGGGTATCAAACATATCGGAGTCGCCTGCGCTGAGGGTGTAGATATTGCTTGTTTTAACAACCCAAATGTTGTAGCAATCGCCACGTCGGGCAAATTGTTCTTTGGCAAAGATAAGCGCCATATCGTGGTCGGCGGCATGGAGCGAACCTTCATGAACAGGTTGCGATCCACTTTTGGGCTGAACAAACACTTCATACGTTTCCCAGTGTTGATGTTCCGAAACAGTTTCGCCGGGAGCATGTTGATTGATTTGAAAGTCGAGGCGGTTGACACGAGGGTCAAGAGAATTAGCCATATTATTGTTGTTTTAGTTTCGAGGCACGAAGTTACTACTTTTTGGGCAATAGGCGTTTTTTTATACCAATATTTTGTTAATTTTCATTTTTTGCTGTAACTTTGGAGCGATTTTTTAACAAACCAAATAAAACAATGAATAAATTACGGTTATTTTTGCTAACCATAGTATTGGTAAGTTGGAGTACAACGGCTACTTGGGCGCAAAAAATGGAACGCAACAATAGCGATTCCGACAATGGTATAGGTGTTTTCAACAATAGCGCAGGTTTTGAGCCACGCCGCTTGCAATTAGGTGGTGATATTGGCTTGAGCTTTGGCAATCAGTCGGGCTTTGTCATGGTTTCGCCTTTGGTAGGCTACCAAGTGACTTCGCGCTTTTCAGCAGGTTTGGGACCCATGTTTGAGCATTATTGGTACAGACCTTCTGTGAACGATAAGTTATCTGCCACTGTGGTAGGCGGTCGTATTTATAGTCGTTACCAGATTTTTAACTTTTTGTTTACCCATGGCGAGTTTGCTTTGATTAATTACAAGGTAAAGGTCAATAATTTGAGCGATAATATTTGGCTTAAACGCCTGCCTTTGGGTTTGGGTTATTCGCAACGCTTGGGCAATGGCAATACCTATAGCTACTTGATGCTTTTGTATGATGTGTTGTATGACCCCAATTCGCCCTATCAAATGGGCAACGTATACAATGGGCTTATTTTCAGAGCAGGTATTACGGTGGGTTTATAATTTTGTAACACTGTTTTGATAAACAATCAACAACCATAATTCCCCCAAGACGAGCTTTGGGCTTGCTTGGGGGAATATGTTGTTTGGGTGATAGACATATAGCCATTGTTAGGTTTATTGCTACAAGAAGTTTCAAAAAAAAGCTCAAGTAGCAAAGCTCGTTAACAAAACGTAGTGTATGGAATCAGAAAATAGGGAGTTTTGCTGCTTGGTATAATATTTTTTTATCTTACCCACTACAGATACTCAAAATTTTATCGTACTTTTACCCTCAATTTTTACCTAATTTTTAAAATCAATAAGAAACATGAAAAAAAACAGTTACACACTACTGATTTTACTGCTTATCGGTCTTTTTGCTAATACGACCCAAGCCCAACCCACCATAGATGTCGACGATATGCCTTATCCTGGTTATACCAAAGGCATTGCTACACAAAATAACCCACCTATTGACCCTGGCATTGCAAGTAGCAACGAGCAAACTTGGAATTTTACACAGTTATCTGCCAATAGTTTCAATATCTTGACCTTTGAAGACCCTGCAACATCTCCTTTTGTGGGTGCTTTCCCCGGCTCCAATTTGACACGAAATGGTGACTTGCCTTCTTTGTTGGGCATTAGTTTGGGTGACTTGTTGCCTATCCCCATCGACCTTCTCCCCGCCACAGGTTTCTATACCAAAGATGCCGAAGGTATTGTGCGCTCCAATGGCATTCATACCAATATCAGTATTCCGGGATTGATTGACTTGGGACCACAAGACCTTATTGCCGACCCACAAGACATTTTTTTAGCTCCTTTGAACTATGGCGAAAGTTTGGCAAGTGAAGGAGCATACGAACTGACCTATAACTTTGAGTCGGATACCCTACCCATACCTATTCCCATTACGTTGCAGGTTAATCTTAGCAAAAACCTCAATGCCGACGCGTATGGGACGCTCGAATTGCCCGATAGTACCTATAAAGTAGTGCGCTACCAAGAAAATACCGTTGCCAATATCTTTGTGGGAGTATTATTGTTTGGTGTGCCTGTCCAAACATTCATCGATACAACCTTCAACCTCACCACCTATCGTTTCTTAGCCAATGGCGAAAACTATCCTGTGGCAACCATCACCATGACCCCATCAGGCGAACCCACTCCGCTATCCATCGAATACTTTGGCGAACAAGGACCTTTGGGAGCATCTTACAACTATACAACCACTTGCCTAACCGTCGATTTTACTAATACCAGCAGCAACGCCATTGCCTATAATTGGGATTTTGGCACAGGTATCACTTCCTCCCAAATCAGTCCAGTTTATACTTTCCCCGAACCCGGCACCTATACCGTCCAACTAACAGCTATTGGAGCAGATGGACTAACAGCCACCACTTCAAAAGAAATCACCGTAGATTTTTGCGATGGCATTGAACGTCCCGAACAACAACTGATAAACGCCTATCCTAATCCTGCCCATCAAACACTTAGCTTCGACCTCAGCCAATTGCCTAACAATACTGCCTATCAATATCAATTGAGCAATAGCATTGGACAAATCGTGCAGCAAGCTAAAGTAACAGCCGCAACACAAAATATTGATGTAAGCCAACTTCCTTCAGGAAATTATTTTCTTACCATAAAAGACGCTACAGGTCTGTCAATAGCACTCCAAAAAGTAATGATTTGGTAGTGGTAATCCACATTAGTATTTTGTAATAATACATCATAAAAATTATTCCCTATTTTGAGCGACAAATCGTCTCAAAATGGGGAATAATTGGTTTACTAAACCGTTGTGTTCCATGATTTGGGTAAAATTAGGGTAAGGTTTCAAAGTAGATGAAAAACATAAAAAGACAAAGCATTTGAACAGTTTGATAACGACATAAAAAAGAAGTAACAAAAATGAAATTGAATTTGATAACGACATTATTTAATGGCATGATAGAAAGAAAGGATTAAGAAAGTATTCAAATAAACCCTGAAAGGGTGATAGGTTTATAGCAAACAGACAGTAATCATTATACGAAAAAACCCTGAAAGGGTGATATTATGCGTTCTGTTAATTAATTTCACCCCGTTGGGGTTTTGTGTTAAATAATTGTGTTATTGCTTTCTATAATCATTTCACCCCGTTGGGGTTATTGGATAATACAAAAATAACGCTTTATTAATGTCGTTATCAAAGTGTTTGGACAAAAAAAATAAGTGCCTCTTTCAAAGAAGCACTTATATTGGTAGATAAAGTGGGCCCGCTAGGACTCGAACCTAGGACCAACGGATTATGAGTCCGCTGCTCTAACCGACTGAGCTACAAGCCCTGAAAAATGCAACGCGGCACTTTCATGGTGCAAAGGTAAGGCTTTTTTGTGAAAAACAACAATTTCTGTTAATTTTTTTTACTTTTTTCTGAATATTCTACAAAATTGACCGAACTTCATTACTTTTGCACCACCAAACCGACTAATAAAATCCCAAATCTATAGTTTTATGAACAGAAGACAACTGCTACGTTATTTAGCGGCTTCGTTTCCAGCGGCTTTGTTGAATCCCCAACAACTTTTTTCGCGTCCTTCGGCGAGCAACAGTCAATGTTGTGGACATTTTATTGTGGTGGGAGCAGGGGCAGCGGGTTTGTATGCTGCCTATAGCATTGCCCAAGCGGGCGGTACTGTTACCATCTTGGAAGCCTCCGATAGACATGGCGGACGGGTGCGACATACCAACGATTTTGCCGATTTCCCTTTAGAATTAGGTGCTGAATATGTGCATGGCATGGGTAATCAAAATGGCAATCCGCCATCTTTTTTATACCATGATATTAATGCCCTTAATCCCAGCTTACTGAAACCAACTAATGACGAAGATGCTTTGCTCACCATCGATAACACAGCAGTGTGGGACTCCGAAACCAACGATCCCGACATTTTGCAGGTCTGGCAATTGATTGGCGCTGCATGGAACTACAACGGTCCCGATGTCACGGTGGCAGAATACCTCAATACCGTGTGGGGCATTAGTCCAGGACATAGAACTTGGCATTTCTACGAAGCATATGTAGGAACACAATATGGTACTTCCTTGAACCGTCTGAGTATGCGAGGCTATGCCGCACAAGAATATCTATGGCTTACAGGTGGCAAAGATTATCTTTTAGATGGCGCATATTTAGACATCTTGGACAACTTATATTTCAACGATATTCTACCCAACATACAGTATAACAAACGCGTTACTGCCATTAACTATAGTGGTAGTGGTGTGGTGGTTACAGACCAGAACGGTAACAACTATGTAGGCAATGCAGTAGTGTTGGCTGTTCCCCTACCCATCTTACAAGACGGAGATATTAGTTTTACGCCTGCTTTACCTACCAACAAAGTAGCTGCCATTAATGGACTTGAGATGGGTGCTGGTATGAAAATAGCCCTCAAATTCAATAATACTTTCTGGAATGGCAACCGTATGTTTGATTTGTTGTGCAAAAACTATACTACCGAATGCTGGGCATCAGGCAAATTGAAAACAGGTGCTACCAACAACGTCCTGAACTGTTTCATCATGGGCGAACGCGCCGAATATATGAGCGCACAAGGCAACAATGCCATTAACATCGCACTTGCAGAACTAAATAGTATTTTTGGTAACAATGCAGCAACCAACAACTTTGCAGATGCCATCATTATGAACTGGGGCAACGAACCCTATATTCGCGGGGCTTATTCGTATCCCATCGAAGGGACTTATCCCAATTCGGGACCACCAACGGGCGTTTCGAAAAGAGAGCTTTTGGCACAAGCCATCAATAATAAACTGTTTTTTGCGGGCGAAGCTACCAACAATCATCATCCCTCAACGGTGCATGGCGCATTGGAGACAGGCGCACGCGTGGCATCGGAGATTTGCACGGCTTTTCCTGCCAATATCCCAACTAATATTGCCATTAGTGGCTTGCAAAGTGTGTGTGCAGGCAATATGGCTACTTATAGCATACCTGCTATTGCGGGAACAAGCTATACGTGGCAGGTCACAGGTGGTACTATCCTGTCGGGACAAGGCACCAACCAAATCTCGGTGCAATGGAGCAGTGGAACAGTAGGAACTATTGAGGTACAACAAACCAATCCGTAAATTTCGTTAGCGCTACACAATTTTATTATCCATAATTTTAAACCTTAAAAATCCAATGTAGACAACAAAAAGACGTGTTTAAACGTTTACCATTATGTAGAAAAGTAACGTTTGTTCTATTTTTTGTTTGTTTTGAATCTATCTATAAAAAACCTATCAACATGAAAAAAGTTATTCTGTTAGCTATTGTTTTTTTTGTGGGCTTGTCTTGGTTCAATGCTCCCTATTCGCACTCCGACTCCGACCAGCCACCCAAAGCACGCACAGGAGCGCCCAACGAAAGCACTTGTGCCATTAGTGGTTGTCATGTAGGAACTATCAATTCGGGTACAGGCAGTATCCAAATGTCTTTTAACAGCGGAGCAACCACCTACACGCCCGGACAGACCTATCCTGTCTCGATAACAGTGGCTTCGCCCGGCGCACAACGTTGGGGTTTTGAGGCAGTGGCACTCAACAGCAGTAACCAAAGTGTGGGAACTTTCATTGGCAGTAGCGCTAACCACACAGGCGTAGGAAGTTCGAGCGGTCGTCAGTATATCTACCACGTGGACGCACCCATTCAGCCCAATTCCTATACCTTCAACTTCCAATGGACAGCACCAACAACCAACGCAGGCAACGTCACTTTCTACCTGATTGGCAATGCCGCCAACAACAATGACCAAGCATCGTCTGACCTTATCTATACGGCTACCCGCGTGATTTCGGGCGTAAATGTGGGCTTGGAACAAAATCGTTCGTGGATAGACATGACCACCTACCCCAATCCTGCTACCAACCAAGTGAAAGTGCAATACCAATTGCCCAGCAGTCAGCACTTGACCTTCCGTGTGTTGAACATGGCAGGAGCAATGGTGGGACAAGCAACCACCACTTTCCAACAAGCAGGCAACAACACCTATAACATTGACTTGGACGAAAGTAATTTTGCTAATGGCATGTATTGGTTGCAAATGACCAACGAAAAAGGCGAAACTTCAGTACAAAAATTTGTAGTGAACCGCTAAAACAAAGCCTTGTTCTTGTTTAAATTAACATACATTTTGATAACGACATTAAAAAGTAGTTTTAGCTTGTGTTGTTCTAAAAAAATGACAAATGCCTGATATTTGATAATGACAATCTGATAACGACCTTATCAAGGCCTTATTTGTTATTATCCAAACAAACCGATTAGCTGACAAGTTTAACAGCTCAAAATAATAAAAACCCCGACGGGGTGACACGTTTATAGCCCAGAAACAATAGAATAATTAACATAAACCCCGATGGGGTGACACATTATTCGACAAAACATGACATCATTTCACCCCTTCGGGGTTTATGCCTTTTTTTGTTTCGTTATTTTGCTATAAACCTATCACCCTTTCAGGGTTTATTTGAATACTTTCTTATCGTTGCTATTTTCAGAAATACCACCTAATAATGTCGTTATCAAATTGAAGCAGACTTGTCTATTTTTTTTAGACAGTCTGCTTTTTGTTGTCTTGAGGCTTGTCATGATTATTTGATGCAAATAATGACCCAAACAAACGCTCAAATGGTATCGTAATAAAGCCCAAATACTATCCCAATATGCCCCAAAACAAGAAAAAAATGCTTACAAATCCTTTTTTTTACTCAATTTTTGTCATTATTTTGTCTAAAAAGGAATGTCTTTAGTCCGATTTCTCTCGGAGAAACACCTCTGAAGTTTTTCTTTAGTCCGATTTCTTTTGGAGAAACACCCCTGAAGTTCTTCTTTAGTCCGATTTCTTTCGGAGAAACACCCCTGAAGTTTTTCTTTAGTCCGATTTCTCTCGGAGAAACACCCCTGAAGTTTTCCTTTAGACCCCTTTCTTCCGAAGAAACACCCCTGAAGTTTTTCTTTAGACCCCTAACTTTGTTTAAAAATTGACAATTTAAGGACAAAATTGGGATATTTGGAACAAAAAAATGAAATTTAGTATCAAAAATGGCTATTTTTACAAAAATAAGGTCATTATCTGATTGTTGTATGACGGCGGTGTTTTGTTTTGTCATAAAATTGCCATTAGTTTATTTCATACATTTGCCCTTTGACAGTTGTTCGTATTGCCACAAACCCGTACATCATTATAATGTTGCAATGATGATTTTTGTAAAAAACACCTTAAGCGGAAAATAGCCAATAATGTTTTTGTATAACCTGATAAAACTCCGTACCTTTGTCCCCACACAAAAATATAGTTGCGTATGAAACATTTATTTACTTTATTCTGCATAATTGCCTACCTACTAAGTGGTACGCTTTTGGCGCAAAACTGCACCGACCCCAACCTTGTCCAAGTTATTGTTCAACTTGTTCCTGACACTTGGGCAAACACCGAAACATCTTGGTCTTTAACCAATATTGCAGGTGAGACCTTAGCCACAGGGACATCGGCAGGAGATACGATTTGCGTTAATGCTAATGCTTGTATTCATTTTAATATCCAGGATACGTATGGCGACGGACTTATTCAGGGAGGTTTTTGCAATGTATATTATAATGGTGAAACAATAGCAGAATATGGCAACTTTGGCTATAACGCACACACCGAATTTGGCAACTGCCCTGCGGGAACTTCGTGTTTTTTCCCAATTTCGTTCACCAATGATATGCTCAACCAAACCCAAACGATAGCTCCCGGTAATACATGGTACGCTTTTGTTCCTGACACAACGGGTATCTACAAAATCTCTATTTGTGGTCTCGGCAATATTTGTGCGCCAACTGTTTGGGTATATGACCACTGTAGTAATTTGGTGTGGGACAACACCCAAATCGGAAGTCTCTATGTCACCAACGGAAATTGTGACGAACAAGCTGTTTTGAACACCTATTTGGCTGCCAATACCACCTATTATATCCGCATAGACAATATTAACGACTGTATGCCAACGACCAATTTCTGGAATATGTGGTTCGATGGTGCTATATCGGGTTGTATGGATATCACTGCTTGCAATTATGATCCCTTAGCCGCCATTCCACTGCCTAATAGTTGCATATATCCTGGCGACCCTGCTTGTCCGGGTGGTCCCGACTTGGTGGTGGTGCAAGAAGCCATTGCTAATTCCTTATCCGTTTCTGAAATGGATAACAATGATGGTTGCCTGATTGCCGAAGCCTGTGTGTCGGGTTATGGCACGCGCGAATTGTTGCGTTTTACTACCCACATCAAAAACATCGGCACAAAAGATTACTATATTGGCAACGTTCCGTCCTCTACCAGCACATCAAGCACACAATTTGAGTGGTCGCCCTGCCACAACCATTGGCACTACAGCGGTTATGCCGAATATCTGCTATATGACCAAAATGACGTTCCGCTTCCTGCGGGTTTCAAAAATGGTTTTTGCGTGATGGATTTGGAATGTTCGGGTGGTGGTACAGCCAAGTTTGGTTGTAGCGAAATGGGTATTAGTGCCGGTTGCGGAGATATTTATGATTCGGGTTTAAACTGTCAATGGGTAGATATTACGGATATTCCTGATGGTTTTTACAAACTCATTGTGCGCGTCAATTGGGACAATAGCCCCGACAATTTGGGGTATTATGAATTGAACCACACCAACAATTGGGCGCAAGTGTGTTTTAACCTTACGCATGATGCTTCGGGCGCACATGTCATGGTGGTTGACGATTGTCCTATTGTAGCCGATTGTTTGGGCGAGCCGTATGGCAATGCTATTGTCGATTGTACGGGTACTTGTGGCGGCACACAACTGCGCGGCGACCTTGATAACGATGGTATTCTCCACACCAACGACGCTTTGGCGTATCTAAATTATATTTTAGATGACAATAACACACCCGCCACCAACTGCAACGATATTTGCGACGACGGCATTGTGGATATTGCCGATGCTGCGCTCCTAACAGCCTGTGTATTGCAAAACAATAGTACGCATATAGACCCTGTTGGTACGCCACCACATTCGCATTGCAACTTTCCTGTTCAAGCAATAGTCAATCCTTTTGATACAGCCACCCTAAGCATTGTCAATATCAACCCCGCCGAAAAATATTTTGAAATAGCTATCAAGAATCCTTCAGTGTATGTTTTAGATTATCAACTACAATTGTTTGGAGTGGAGGTTATTGGCGCTTTTAACACCATAACAGGCAATGGCTACAACGTAGATATATTTTTTAATGGTAGTGGCACTATTTTGGGACTTTCGCCCACCGAAACACCCTTGAACCGTTTCACTACGCCCACTGTTTTTTTGCGCGTTTATTATAGTTCCATTACACAAGCTCAAGTCTGTCTTGTGCCAATGGCAATGATCAACGTTTTGTATGAACACATTGTCATGGAAACCGAAAATGCTTGCTTCGATGCTTATTTGTTTACAGGACAAAACGACATTGTTGCTCCAAATCCGCTACAAGTGAGCATCGCCCCTAATCCGTTTAACAAAGTAGCCCTATTCCGCTTTGTTAATCCACAACATACACCCCACACTTTGCTTATCTATAATATTGCAGGTAAAGAAGTGGCGCGTTACAACAACATCACTAATAACCAAATTGAATTGCACCGCAACAATTGGAGTGCTGGTGTGTACTATTATCACCTCATTGGCACACAAAGCCAGATAGGTCGTTTTGTGGTGAG
This sequence comes from Chitinophagales bacterium, assembly GCA_016787295.1. Lineage (GTDB taxonomy): Bacteria > Bacteroidota > Bacteroidia > Chitinophagales > UBA2359 > JAEUUX01. The sequence goes on along the minus strand of JAEUUX010000102.1, from coordinate 33,405 downwards.
TGACTAAACCTTAAATAGTATTTTTGCACATAAAAGATACGCCAATGGTAGGTTTTTTCCTACAATTGGCGTATCTTTGCGCGCTGTTGTACAAACGTTGTTAATAACTATCATCTAATAACAGTTACCCATGTCCATTAAAGAAGCCATATTACGCTGTTTAGCCGAAGCCGAGCAACCATTAACCTCAAAACAAATCTATCAAGGTATTGTAGAGAAAAAGTATCACCGTTTTGAGAGAAGCGATAATCCCGAATCAACTGTTTCAGGTACTTTATCTATTTTTATTAAAAATGGAGATAGTAGAGTAAAACGTATAAAAGGAGACAGAGGTAATTATGTCTACTACTTAGCAAGTAATGAACAGCAACTTACTGTTGTAGAAAATACTGTTGCTGCTATTGTTCCTACCATCAAAACAACAAATCCAAGTGGTAGCTATAAGGAACGCGATTTGCATATACTGTTAAGCACCTATCTCCAAAATGAAGAAATTTATGCAAAAACCATTTTTCACGAAAAATCAGAAAATAATAAAGATAATAACCAAAAGTGGGTACACCCCGATATGGTAGGCGTTAGTTTTCTTAAACTAAAAGATACCTGTAAGAAGTTTTTGAATACAGTAGACAAACTCAAGGCATTTAAATTAAGCTCCTACGAAATCAAAAAAGAAATCTCGTCTGATTATGAACTTAAAAAAACGTATTTCCAAGCAGTTTCTAATTCAAGTTGGGCAAATTTTGGTTATTTAGTAGCTTTTGAGTTTAGCGATGCTTTGGCAGATGAAATGGCGCGCCTCAATGAATCTTTTGGCATTGGCATTATCCAAATTGCAGCCAATCCATACGAAAGCAAAGTACTATACCCTGCCAAATACCGCGAAATAGATTTTAAAACCATCGACAAACTTTGTAATATCAATAAGGATTTTAGGAAATTCATAGAGTACGTCGAAGCATTGTTAGCTGCTACTAGTGAAGATTATTATACTCTCAAAGAAAAAGACTTCAGCGCTTTTTGTGACTCCTATCTCAAAACAGAAGAAGACATTGTAAATTACTGTAAGCAAAAAAATATCCCTTTACCCGACGACAACTCCACTAATGGAGAATCCGCCAATTAATAAACTTGACAGAAAACAAAAAAAAGAACCTTCAATTTTTTGAATGCTATTGCTTTTTTCGCAACAAACTCTTTAGCTCATTTTTTTTCTTAACATCATTCTTACATAATGAAAACATTAAGAACCCTCCTATTCTACAAATTTGCTCGAATACCCAATGCCGAGCAATTTGCAGCCGACCATTTAGACTATTGCCATCAATTGGGCATAGTTGGGCGTATTTTGGTGGCAGACGAAGGCATTAATGGCACGATTTCGGGAACAATCGAGCAATGCGATGCCTATATACAACACCTAAGACAACAGCCTTTGTTCGAAGGCATCGAGTTCAAAATTGATGAGGAAGACTTGCATTCTTTCCACAAAATTCATGTGCGCTATCGCCCCGAAATTGTGCATTTTGGCGTGCCAAACATCGACCCCAACACCAGCACGGGTATTTATTTGGAACCCGACGAAGTATTAGCCATGTTGGACGAGCCAGATGTGGTGTTTTTGGATACGCGCAACAAGGTGGAATACGAAGTAGGCAAATTCAAAAATGCGATTACCTTAGATATCGACACTTTTCGCGAATTTCCTGAAAAAGTGGACGAACTGCGCGAGCAATATAAAGACAAACGCATTGTGACCTATTGCACTGGCGGCATTCGATGCGAAAAAGCTACTGCCTACATGGTGCAATCGGGTTTTGAGGCAGACAAAATTTTTCAGATCCACGGCGGAATTATTCGCTATGCCAAAGAAACCGGTGGAAAAGACTTTGAAGGTGTTTGTTATGTGTTTGACCAACGCATAACGGTGCCTGTTAACGAAGTTAATCCGAGTGTGATTTCGACTTGTCGCATTTGTGGCAAATCGGAAGTGCGCATGGTCAATTGTGCCAATCCCGAATGCAACGAACATTTTGTGTTGTGCGAAAGTTGTGGCTGGAAGATGCAAGGTGCGTGCAGCGAAGCCTGCCAACAAGTCCCACGCCTCCGTCCCTACGACGGCACGGGTTACTATTGTCGCACAGGCAAGCAACTGTTTTCGAAAGCCAAAAACGCACACCGTCCCGCTTTTTCTTCCACCCCCCAACAATAATATCATCTCCCAATTTTTTATGGAACAACAACAACGCCCCATACGAGTTTTGGTTGCCAAAGTGGGCTTAGACGGACACGATAGAGGTGCCAAAGTCATTGCCTCCGTGCTGCGCGATGCAGGTATGGAAGTCATTTACACAGGCTTGCGACAAACGCCACAAATGGTCGTGCAAGCTGCTTTGCAAGAAGACGTAGATGTGATTGGTGTGAGCATTTTGTCGGGTGCGCACCTCACCGTTTTTCCCAAAATATTGGCATTGATGCACGAAAATCAAATGAACGACGTATTGCTTACAGGTGGAGGCATTATTCCCGAAGATGATATGCAGCAGTTGCGAGAAATGGGAGTCGGCGAACTTTTTCCGCCCGGAACAGATACGCCCACCATCGTCAATTATATCACCCAATGGGTGCGCCAAAATCGTTCTTTCTAATCCTGTTTCTTACCAATATCATAACCATAAATGGGGCAAATTTCTGTAGGTTTTTTACTGTATAAGTGTCTGATAATCAGCCGTTTATAGAAAATCTTTGGAAATTTGCCTCATTTATTTTTTTATAATCTAATGTAGAAATGAAACAGCAACAACAATGGACGAGTTTGATTCTATACTGTCTGTTTATCATTGGCATACAAGCGTGTCGCGAATCTGTCCCGCTGAATCCCAATACGATAGTCCATGATAGTCAATATCGCTTGTTGGCAGCCCCACAAACACAAACCGTTTTGGTTTTGTTGCCTTGTTTTTCGTGCAGTATGCAGCACACCGAAGAAGAGGCTTTGTTTCTAAAAAACCTCACTGAATCGGGTATTTCGACCATTTTATTGAACATTAATCAAAAACTTTGGCTCGAAAAATCAGACAAGTTAATGTGTGCGCAATTTTTACAAAATATTTTTTTGCGACACCAACTACCTGCCGATAAGGTATTCATTGGCGGTTTTTCGAGTGGTGGTAATGTAGCTTTATTGTTGACCAATTATATGTTGAAACAACCACAAATGATCCACCCCAAAGGCGTTTTTGTGGTGGATTCGCCTATCGATTTGGTGCAGCTCTATGAAAATTCACAACAAACTTTACAACATTCTTCTGTGGAGGTAGCATGCACCGAAGCACAAGAAGTTATTCAACTCCTAAGTCAAAAATTGGGCGACCCAACAGAAAATTTTGCCAATTATAGTAGATATTCGCCTTTTTTATTGCAAAACGGCAATCTATCTAATATCGAACAACTCAAAAACATCAAAGTTCGCTTATATACAGAACCTGCTTTGGAATGGCAGCAGAAAGCAAGACAACGCACATATAAAGAATTGAACGCCTATATGCTCGAAAAATTGTATACAACACTAAAGCCTCAATCGAAGAGTGCTGTAGAATTTATTCAGACCCATAACAAAGGCGTTCGTGCCGATGGCAGTATTCACCCTCATTCGTGGAGTATTGTAGACAGAGAAAGTTTGCTGCAATGGTTGCTCGCCGATTCGTAATCTGTCATGTTTTGTTGGTGTGTCAAAAGTGAGTATTTGTATCCAACATCATTCATCTAAATTATCGCGCTACTGTTCCATTTGGATTAAATAGTCTGATAATAACGCATTGTTTTTTTTGGGCGTTTCCCTGCGGGTCGGGCTGCTACGGGCTTCGCTACGCTCGGTGCTGCGTTGCTCTCCGCACTGGCTAACGCCACCCTCCGCATCCCTAACGCGCTTCGCCATTCGAACAAAAGTATCGTTATTTTTTTATGGCAAAAACAGCTTTTTTTCGACAAACATAGTTAAAATGAAACACTACTTATACTAACATCATGCGCTACAGCTTGCAAACCTGTCGCTTTTTTTGTGTCACTCAAACAGGTCGTAATGTTATTTAATCCAATCTTTTTAATTGATACAGCTATGAAAAAATCTACTTTTTTTGTTTTTTGTGCTGCGCTAATTAGTGGCATTTTGTTGAATTACAATAGCGGACAAAGCAGCTCAACAGGACCAGCTCCCAATATGGTGGGGCTATATGGTACGCAATCCAACTGTACTGTTTGTCACAATTCTTATGCTTTGAATAGTGCAGGTGGTGGTGTGGTGGTAAGTGTTGCGGGTAATCCGAGTAGTTATGTGCCGGGCAATACCTATAGTATTACCGTGAATGTAAATCTTACTCCTGCGGCGGCTCGCTATGGATTTGAGTTAGCAGCGGTTGATGTGCAAGGCAAAAATGCAGGTACATTTGCGGCAATTACAGGCACCCAAATTGTCAATGGTGAAATCAATGGCAATAATATCGCTTTTTTGGAACATAATACTCCCTCAACAACAGGCACTTGGACTTTTAACTGGACAGCTCCCAACCCAAGTCAAGGTACAGTTCGATTCTATGCAGCAGGCGTGGCAGCCAACAACAACATGAATTCTTCGGGCGATTATGTGTATACCACTTCTCTGAGTTTTCCTTCGGCTTGTGGCAATGCCATTTTGACGCAAAACAACTATAAAGCCTGCACCTCGCAGTCGGCTATCAACCTCAACAATTTTGTGGCAACCACCTCCAACACAGGAACATGGAGCGGTACGTCGGTGAGCAATAACACTTTTAATCCCGCAGTAGGTTTGGGTGTCTACAATTTGGTGTTTAGCACAGGCAGCAATACTTGCGATGACAAAGATACTTTGCAGATGCAAGTAGTAACACAAAAAAATGCCCAACTCAATAACAATAATATCACAACTTGTGTGCAGACTTTGACCGCAAGTTATACACAAATCGATGTAACTACAGGTTTGATAGATGATCCTGTTGGCATTTATACCAATGGCACACACCAACAATTTTATTTGCTCGACCAACACGGCAAGATTTTGCGTATGCAGCCCAACGGCACTATCTCCACCACTCCTTTTTTGGATATTAGTACCACAGTAGACTATGGCGGAGAAAAAGGTTTGTTGGGCATGGCTTTTCACCCCAATTATGCCTTGAATGGGTATGTTTACCTCAACTTTACGCGCACCGTTGGCGGACAACTCAAAACTGTCATTGCCCGTTATAGCGCACCTACTCCCATAACAGCAAGTTCTACGGCTTCGGCAGCCAGCGAATTTATTCTCCTCACTATCGACCAACCTTATACTAACCACAATGGCGGTCAAATTGTTTTTGGTCCTGATGGTTATTTATATATTGGTATGGGAGATGGCGGAAGTGGTGGCGATCCACAAAATAATGCCCAAAACGGCAATAGTTTATTGGGCAAAATGCTTCGAATAGATGTGAATGCTCCTTCTGGTAGTTTGAATTACAGCATTCCTTCTACCAATCCGTTTGTGAACAATGCGGCTGTGCGCGACGAAATTTGGGCTTTGGGTGTGCGCAATCCTTGGCGTTTTTCGTTTGACCGTCAGACAGGAGATATGTGGATAGGCGATGTTGGACAAAATATTTGGGAAGAAATAGATTTTCAACCTGCTAATAGCGTTGGTGGCGAAAACTACGGCTGGCGTTGTTATGAAGGTAATCATACCTATAGTACGAGTGGTTGTTTATCGGCGAGCAACTATGTAGGGGCGGTGTGGGAGTATGACCACAGCACAGGAGGACAATCAATAACAGGTGGTTTTGTGTATCGCGGTAGTCAGTATCCCGCTCTTGTTGGGCATTATTTTTATGCCGATTATGTGAATGGAAAAATATGGAGTTTGCACAAAAATGGCAATACATGGGTCAATAAATTGTGGTTAGACACGCCATTCTATTTGAGTACTTTTGGCGAAGACTGGAATGGCGAATTATATTTTGCGAGCCTAACCGGTAACCATTATTATCGCCTTGTTTTTTCTGATGCAGGTAACACCATCGCCCTCAACGACTATATTGCTCCCACCTCCGACAATGGAACATGGTCGGGCAACTATGTAAACAACGGCATATTTAATGCTACTTCTGCAGGTGTTGGCACATTTACAGCTACCTATTCAACCGGTTCTATAACGGGTTGTGATGATACCGAAACCTTGACCATTAATGTAGTCAATACCATTACACCCACCATTAGCGGCAACGCCAATGCTTGTAATGACAACACAACGACCTACACCTATAGCGTACCTATTATCGCAGGAACGGTGTATGAATGGACAGTGTCGGCAGATGGTACGATAGTAGCAGGACAAGGCACTAACCAAATTACGGTAACATGGAGCGGCAACACGGTAGGTACGGTGAGTGTAATCCAAAGTGTGCCATAATTAGCATTAATTTTTGTTTTTTTGACCAAAACATCGTGGTGGACTTGTCATGCTTTCGCAGTGTGATAAGTCCGTTTGAGGAGTGAACAACATTATTTAGCAGATTTTTCCGTACCTTTGCGCTCAAATGTATTTCATAGTTAAAAAATTACTTGTTCCATGAAAAAAATAGCTATTTTATTATTAGTTAGCAGTTTGTTAGGCTTTGGTGTGGCATGTGGCGGCGGCGGTAGTGACACCAAAACTGATGCAGCCGAAACCCAAGATTATCGCGGTGGTGACGATGAAATTTATCAAGCTGACGATGACAAAGACGAAGAGTCGGACGTTGATGCTGCCAACGAAGGTGATGACCAAGAAGACGAAGAAAAATAAAAGGCACATTACAAGAACAACGCACTGCAAAAAAAGGCTGTTGTGTGCCAACAACTTTCGGTCACAAAAAAAAACGCTCCTGTTTATAATTTAAGAACAAGAAATGTTGAATCAACTTTCAAAAAACACTATCATAATAAGCTGTTTATGAGGCATTGGTGCGTAAAAAAAGTTGACGTTGTTTATTTTTTAAATTCAGTATCATGAAAATTGCTATTGCACAACAAAATTATCACATTGGTAATTTTGACCACAATTGCGAACAAATGCTGGCTGCCATCGAAACGGCACGCCAAGCTCAAGCCGACCTTATTGTTTTTAGTGAATTGTCGGTTTGTGGCTATCCGCCGCGCGATTTTTTAGAGTTCAAAGATTTCATCGCTCGCTGTCAAGGAGTCATTGACCGTTTGCGACAAGCAGCGGTGGGCATTGCAGTGGTGGTGGGTGCGCCGACGGTCAATCCCAAACCCGAAGGCAAAGACCTCTACAATTCTGCTTATTTTTTGGCAGATGGCGAAGTTTTGCACGTGCAACACAAAACCCTTTTGCCTACTTACGATATTTTTGACGAATATCGTTATTTTGAACCCAACACCATTTTTGAAACCGTCGAATACAAAGGCGTGCGTTTTGCCCTCACGGTTTGCGAAGATATTTGGAATGTAGGCAATGAAAATCCGCTATATACCATTTCGCCAATGGACGAGCTGATAAAACAACAACCCGATGTGATGCTCAATCTCTCTGCCTCACCTTTCACCTATAGTCATGCCGACGAACGCATTGCGGTGTTGCGTGCCAATGTTGCTCGCTATGGTGTGCCTTGTTTTTATGTCAACTATACAGGTTCTTCCACCGAAATTATATTTGACGGTGGTTCTTTGGTGATGAACGATGCAGGGAAAGTGGTCGACGAACTGCCTTATTTTGAGGAAACCATTGCTTACTATGAACTCGACGATTTGCGCCACAGTCAAGGCAGAGTTGTGGAGGACAAAGTACAAGAAAAAGACAAAATGGATTTGATTTATCGAGCTTTGGTGGTCGGAATCAAAGACTATTTTGCCAAATTGGGTTTCAAAAAAGCCATTTTAGGACTTTCGGGCGGTATCGATTCGGCAATTGTGGCGGTGTTGGCTGCTGATGCCTTGGGAAGCGAACAAGTGCGATTGGTGCTAATGCCTTCGCAATTTTCGAGCGACCATTCCGTAAGCGATGCCTTAGCCTTAGCCAACAAACTCGGTTGTCCACACGACATCATTCCCATCAAAGATATTTTTGAATCCTATACCGCCACGCTCGCCCCACAATTTGCCAATACTGTTTTCAATATTACCGAAGAAAACATTCAAGCCCGCATTAGGGGTAATATCTTAATGGCTTTGTCCAACAAATTTGGCTATATTTTGCTCAACACTTCCAACAAAAGCGAAGCCGCTGTTGGCTATGGTACTTTATATGGTGATATGTGTGGTGGTTTGTCGGTTATTGGCGATGTGTACAAAACCGAAGTATTTGCTTTGGCGCGATACATTAACCGCCACGAAGAAATTATTCCGAACAATATCATCATCAAACCACCTTCTGCCGAGTTGCGCCCCAACCAAAAAGACTCCGACTCCTTACCCGAATACGATGAATTGGACGAATTATTGTTCCAATACATAGAAAACAGACAAGGACCCAAAGAGTTGGTTGCCATGGGTTTTCCAAAGGCTTTGGTGGACAGGGTGCTAAAATTGGTGAACACCAACGAATATAAGCGCTACCAAACACCACCTATGTTGCGCGTTTCGTCCAAGGCTTTTGGCATGGGACGACGTATGCCTATCGAGGGTAAATACCTTTCTTAGTTGCTGTTCGTATACCTATATATATACAGTTGCCGCGCCCAATAGTGTTTTTTGCTATTGGGCGCGGTTTTATTTTGTTGCACAAAACTTTTATTGACTAAGTTGAGAGTATATTTAGCTGTCTAAACACTTGGCGAATGTTGTTTTTGAATCTTGGTAAGCGCTTAATTTCTCCAATTTTTCTAAATCAATACTCGCTCCCATGATTCCATATAAATCACCTATCACCAAATTGCGTCTTTTGCGTTTAGTGGTGCTTTGGTGAGCAAGCCGTATAGCATTTTCTATAACCTCTTTAGGATTAGCCACACTTTCTGGTTGGCGGTGAATACCCAATGTAGTGTCCTCTTCTTTTGTGCCAATTTGTTCTTTCAATAGCACCGTATCTGCCAACATCCAAGCCTCGGTTTCTTGAATAGGAATTAAAGGAACAAGTGTAAATGACAATACATAGTCTTGTCCCATGAAGTCACAGTTTGAAGCAAAGGAGTTATTTTATTGGTATATGTTGCTTGTAGATTTTTACTGTCTGCATCAGTTTGTATGCACAACACAGTAATACCTTCTTCCCATGCTTTTTGGGCGGCTAAAGTCACTTGTTCAACAAAACCTTTGCCTTTTTTATCTACCTCAATACCATCTTTAATACATATAATATCTATTTGCCCTTTACATTCTGTATCTGCAATGTTGATAAAGGTACGCTCGATAATAGGCAACAGAAAACGGTCATCTGTGCTACCTTCCGAAAAAAGTCCTACAAAAATTTGTGGAGTCATACTAATTATTCTTCGTTTTGGGTAATTTTGAGATATTTTTGTATTTCCGAAATAGATATCGGGGATTTCTCTGTGGGCAACCACGTCGGCAATTGCGTATTATATTCTTTCATAGCCACATCCATAGCAGTAACTTTAAACCTACGTCTTTGTCCCGCAATATCTGTTACCCTACTGTTCATTTTTGCCAATAACAATAAAACAGTAGAATCTTGTTTCCAACGATATACATCACCCACCAAAATAGGCGAATGAGTATTGACAATGACTTGTCGCAAAGGGTTTTCGGTGTCTAAAAAATCGGTACTTAAATTTTTTAGCAGTGCCAACATATCTTTTATTCGTTGCGGATGTATGCCGTTTTCAGGTTCTTCAAAACATAATAAACCCGAATGTTTTTTGTCAAACTCTAAGATACACAAAGCCAATAAGCGCAACGTTCCCTCCGACAATACCCGCGAAGTATATTCTTTGTTTTCTTTGTCCAACAATTTAATGACAAATTGTTTGTTTTCTTTATCATCAATAACATCTACTTTGATGAAATTGGGTAAGAACAACTGTAGTTTTCTTGAAATTTCGGTCAATTGATATCCGTCTTCTTGTTTAATGCGAAACAGGACAGCCGCTAAATTATTACCGCTTGAATCTATAGTGTCGTCACCGCCGTCTTTTGGGGTGGGTTTGCGCAATGCCGTAGGGTCTAATTGCAAAAACTTCCAAGATTTCATTTCTTCCTTAGCCGCCAATACATGCGGAAAATCTATAGTATCGAAACTGCTCAACACCGTTCGCGTCGAATTATTGAGTGGGAAGCGCCGTCTATTGCCTGGCACACCATCTTGCGGCACAAATACAGTTGGCATAGCATTTTCTGTTTCTGTAAACAAATAAGGTATACTTTTTTACCTGTTTTTACTTCAGGTCGCCAATCACGTAGCGTTTCTTTAGGAATTTGCTTAACCCAATTGTCTTCCAAATGTTTCAAATTTTCTAAGTGTTCTGCCACCACTACCAAATCTTCTATGCCCGAAGAATTAGTTTGTCGTCGAATAGTTAGTTCATAGCGCAAACAGGTGTATCTGAGTGGAGCCTTGTTTCCCCACGCATCTTTTATGGTTCTATTAACCAACATTTCTACACAAAACTCAATTTCTTGTGCATACACGTCTCTATCCAATTGCGTAAACAATTCGATAAACTCTCCATGCTGTTCTTTAAACGCTTTTTTGATATTATCTACTTCTGCCAAACGTGAAAGCAGACTCAATGCATCGAATAAGTTACTCTTACCCGATGCATTGATACCAGCAATGACCGTCAATGGCGTAAATGATACCTCAAAGTTATGAAACGATTTAAAACCGTTAATTTTCAAGTAGGTTATCATACAAACAAACTATTTTAGGCACAAAGGTGGTCTTTTTTCGTAGAAAATACTAACTTTTTTTCAAATAATATACGCAATATTGGTTAGTGTCTAAGCAATGATTATTTTTTGAAAAAAACAAAAAAATTATGAACCTTTGGAACTTTTACCACCACTTTGTTGTTATATCAATAATACAGGGGATTTTTTGTCCACAACAACAAAAAAAACAAAAAAAAATTACCCTCCATGCAACCTTCACGCCATAATATTCGTCTACACCCTATCACGACACCAAACGACTATACGCCGCTTAGTGTCCTCCTTTATGCCAAACAGTTGGCAGATTACGTACCATCCGCCTATTCCTCATTCATGTCACAATAATACGGAGCGCACGCTGCGCTCGCTCGTTTTTTTCTATAACCTATCAAAAAAGTAATCATGCAAGTTTTCCGCTTTTCCATTCATGTAGCATATTGCGGCATAGAAAAATTGCGCAACTTATTTGTTCAAACCGAACAAATGAGTGATGCCTTGACATGTGTCACGCCGAAAACCATCGACACCACCTCAATCAATCAAAACTATTATCGACATGATAGGCAAAGAATTTTTTCTGCCCATAATATTAGGTGAGCTTAAGCAAGTTCTTAAGGCACACTTTGGAGTGGAAACAAACAACAAGCCGTCATGTTTAATACAACATGGCGGCTTGTTGTTTGTCTTGGATTATCATTATCAAAAAAAAAATGTTCATTCAAAAAACCTATAGCACAATGTTAAACAGCAAAAATGTTCGCAAAAAAATCACCATCAAAGGTGTTCGCTCACCGCAAGAACAAGGTATCCCCCAAAATCCCGCTACCGTTGCTCGCGCCACCACTACTACCAACATGATGCCCGAAACACGCAACACCGCAACCGATGCAATAGGCAGTCCAACGGATAAGCCTTATACAGAGAACTGCGATTTTGGGCATATTGGCAGGTATTCGAAACAAAAGCTAAATACCTATCAAAACTTAGTATTACATGGATAATATGTTATACACAAAGTTTCTGAACCGCCTTTTAGTAGTGCCAAAACAGAAGACTGCAATGCCATTTTTGAAGTGTATTGCGGTTTTTTGTTTTTGTTTTGGATAGGCAGACAATTTAGGAATAAAAAAATCTATCCATAAATACCCTGATTATCACCGATTTATGTATTTTTTTTTTGCTAAGTATTGGTAAAAAAAAAGAAAAGCATTACCTTTGCGGCTCTAAAAAATAAACCAACAATATACCACAGTGGATACATTAAGTTATAGAACCGTATCGACAAGTAAAGAGGCGGCGGCTTCCGACCGCAAATGGTTTGTGGTAGATGCTACCAATATGACAGTTGGTCGTATGGCATCGCGCATTGCCCACATTTTGCGAGGCAAACATAAACCCTCTTACACTCCGCACACCGATTGCGGCGATAATATCATCGTCATCAATGCCGAAAAAGTTCGCTTTACGGGCAAGAAAATGGACGAGAAGGAATACATTACGTTTAGTGGTTATCCGGGCGGTCAAAAAATCCGCACCCCACGCCAACATTTGGCAAAAAATCCTGCATATATTGTAGAAAACGCTGTTCGTGGCATGTTGCCCAAAAACAAATTGGGACGCGCGATGTACAAAAAATTATTCGTTTATGTTGGTGAAAAACACCCACACGAAGCCCAACAACCTACTGTTTTAGACCTAAAACCGCAGTTATAAAAATTCATGGAAAAAATCAATCAAACAGGACGTAGAAAAACAGCCGTGGCTCGTGTGTTTTTGAGCGAAGGAACCGGCAAAATTACGATTAACAATCGCGACTACAAAGAGTACTTTAGTGTTCCGCACTTGCAAGAAAATGTCGTTATGCCTTTCAAACTTACCCAAAGCGAAGGCAAATACGATGTGCAAGTGAATGTATATGGCGGCGGTATCAAAGGACAAGCCGAAGCGGTGCGTTTAGGTATTTCTCGTTGCTTGATAACCGATGTGGAAGACAATCGCAAATTGCTCAAGCCTCATGGTCTTTTGACACGCGATGCCCGCAAAGTCGAACGTAAAAAACCGGGTTTGCGCAAAGCACGTCGTCGTAGTCAATTTAGCAAACGTTAATCTATTCTCATTGTTGTACCGTTATTTTATCATTTTCGTAAAAAATAAACTCCACAATATATAGCATGGAAGGAATTCCTCACGAGCAGCTATTAGAAGCTGGCGCACACTTTGGACACCTCCGAAAAAAATGGAACCCCAAAATGTTGCCTTATATTTTCATGGAAAAAAAAGGCATACACATCATCGACCTCAATAAAACCAATGAGAGCTTGGTGCGCGCAGCTAGTGCTATTAAAAATATAGCCCGTTCGGGCAGAAAAATATTATTTGTTGCCACCAAAAAACAAGCCAAAGAAGTGGTAACAGAAGCCGCAAAAAGCGTTAATATGCCTTATGTGACCGAACGTTGGTTGGGTGGTATGTTGACCAACTTTGTGACTATTCGCAAGTCTATCAAAAAAATGCAAAACATTCAAAAAATGTTAGACGAAACCGGTTCGGGCTTGACCAAAAAAGAACGTTTGGTTCTTGGTCGCGAATTGGAAAAACTAAACCGCGTTTTGGGTGGTATCGAACACCTCAACCGTGTTCCGGGTGCTTTGTATTTGGTCGACATTAGCCACGAACACTTGGCTTTGTCCGAAGCCAAACGTATGGGCTTGGTGACCTTTGGTATGGTTGATACCAACTCCGACCCCAACGAAGTGGACTATGCCATTCCTGCTAACGACGATGCCTCTAAATCTGTGGCGTTGATTACCAACTACATGGTAGAAGCTATTAAAGCAGGTTTGGAAGAACGCAAAGCCGAAAAACCTGATGACAATAAAGAAGACGAAGGCGTTGAGTTTGAAGAACGCAATCGTTTCTATGACAAAGAAGACGGTGACAAAGATAATCGTCGCAACAACAATCGTCGTGGCGGTGGTGGTCAAGGCGGCGGCAACAACCGTACTGGCGGTGGTCAAGGTGGCAATCGCACTGGCGGCGGTCAAGGAAGCAATCGCACTGGCGGTGGTCAAGGCGGTGGCAACCGTACTGGCGGCGGTCAAGGTGGCAATCGCACTGGCGGTGGTCAAGGCGGTGGCAACCGTACTGGTGGTGGTCAAGGTGGCAACCGTACTGGTGGCGGCGGACCCCGCAAAAACTAATTGAACACAACCCTCTCTCTTCTTTCTTTTGTGTTGGCTACGAGCTAATTAAACTGCATACAAATCCTTCATGCCTATTTCTTAAACAGCAACAAACAACAAATAAGTGGCTGCCTCCTGCTTGTGAGATAGCCACTTATTTTCATACTCACAACCCAATCAATATCGCCCTAAAAGAAAATTAATCACACCCAAAATCTCTTCACCATCATAAAAATTTCAAAAAATGGAAAGTATCAAACAACAACAAGTGGCTTCGCTCATACAAGAAGCCCTAAGTGATGTTTTTTTGCGCCATGGACGCGATTATTATGGTAACCGTTTTGTGACTATTGCCAATGTTCGCATGACTCCCGATTTGCTCGTTGCCCGAATCTATTTGAGTCTATATAACGCCACCGACAAAGAAACAGTAATAGACGAAATAAATATGGCAGCTCCATCAATTCGCCATGCTTTGGGCAACAAAATTCGCCACAAAATGCGCCGTATTCCTGCTTTGGAGTTCTTTTTGGACGACACATTAGACGAGATGCAAAAAGTAGAAGATTTGTTCAAAAAAATTCACGATTCCGACAGCCCGCCATTGGCATAAATCATCTAATACTTTTTTTTCTGCCAATTTGGGCAGCCCCACACTCCCAAGTACACCTCAAATTTCCTCTTTTTCTATGAATCAAAATGCGTTTGAAGTCATTGGCGGACATCGTTTGCGCGGTGACTTGCAGCCACAAGGTGCTAAAAATGAAGCCCTACAGATAGTTTGCGCTGTATTGTTGAGTACCGAACCTATCACTATTCACAATGTTCCGAATATAGAAGATGTAAACAAACTCATTGGCATTTTGCGAGATATGGGCGTGAAAGTAGTGGCTTTGTCTAACAATAGCTATCGTTTCCAAGCCGATGAGGTTAATTTAGATTTTATTTATTCGGAGCGCTATACCCAAAGTGCAGGACGCTTGCGCGGGTCGGTCATGTTGATTGGAGCATTGTTGGGACGTTTTCGTAAAGCCTTTTTGCCCAGTCCTGGCGGTGATAAAATCGGCAGACGACGCTTGGATACACACTTCTTGGGTTTGCAACAATTGGGCGCACAATTCAAATATAACGAAGCCGAAAACACTTTTTCCTTAGAAGCCGATTGCTTACAAGGTACGCATATCTTGATGGAAGAAATATCGGTCACAGGCACTGCCAATGTTATTTTGGCGGCTGTTATGGCAGAAGGTATAACAACTATCTATAATGCAGCTTGCGAGCCGTATGTACAACAATTATGTAAAATGTTGAACAGAATGGGCGCAAAAATTAGCGGAGTTGGTTCTAATTTGTTGCATATCGAGGGCGTTAGTTATTTGGGTGGTTGCGAACACCATGTCTTGCCCGACATGATAGAAGTGGGTAGTTTTATCGGTTTGGCAGCCCTCACGCAGTCTGAGATTAGGATAAAAAATGCTGCTGTGAATGAATTGGGCATTATTCCGAGCGTTTTTGGCAAATTGGGTATCCAATACGAAATACAAGGAGACGATATTTTTGTGCCAGAACAAGACCATTATGAAATCCAGAAATTCATAGACGGTTCAATTATGACTATCTATGATTCACCATGGCCTGGCTTTACTCCTGATTTGTTGAGCATTGTTTTGGTGGTGGCAACACAAGCCAAAGGAAGTATTTTGGTACATCAAAAAATGTTTGAAAGCCGCTTGTTTTTTGTCGATAAACTAATTGATATGGGCGCACAAATCATTCTTTGCGATCCACATCGGGCTGTTGTTATTGGTTTGGACAGACAATATCCTTTGCGAGGCATCAATATGTCGTCGCCCGACATTCGAGCGGGTGTTTCTTTGTTGATGGCTGCTCTTTCTGCCAAAGGAAAGAGTGTCATTAGTGGCATAGAGCAAATAGACCGCGGCTATGAACGTATAGATGAACGTTTGCAGGCATTGGGCGCTGATATTCGTCGTATTTAATGGCTTCAATTGTTAGTACAAAATAAAAACAACACCCGCTCCAATAAAATTTTGGAGCGGGTGTTGTTGTACTAAAGCAGATTTGATGACCCTATTTTTATTTGCTTTTTGATTGTAAGGTATTGATGTGATTAATCATGCCCGTAGCTCGTGGGTCATTGGCTTTGAGAGATAGCTTTTTGCGGTATTCTCGCAATGAATTGTCATATTGCCCCATTTCGAAATAGCAAGTTGCCAAAGCATCGTATACCATTGGTTCGTTGGGAAATTTACTGACATTCAATTTCAAAATTTCCAAAGCCGTCAAGTAGTTTTTTTCGCGCATATAGTCTTCAGCCAGTTTATTGAGAACAACATGTTTGTCTAACACAAGATGTTTTTCTTTGAGTATGGTATCAAAATTATTGGCTACATACAAGATTCCTTCGGTATTGATGCTTTCATTGATGGCATAACCTATAGGTTCTACTGGCACAATATAGTCTGTGTTATATATGGCTTTTTCTATCTTGTCGGCAATACTCTCGGCTCTGTTAATGTAATAATTAGACAATACCACAATGGTATAATTATCCTCAACATAATGTCGAATCTGGACACTAATGGCATCGAGCGTTCCGCCCTGATACAATACTGTTTGACCATTAGCCGTTTTTGTAAACCAACCATAACCATATTTTTCTTCATTAGTAGCGATGCTATCTCCTTTAAGGCTGTGATTTTTGAACAATAGGTCGGTATAGTCTTTAGTTAATAATTGGTTATTGAGTAAACTTTTGAGAAAACGAATTAAATCATCACCTGTAGCATATATGCCATCAGCCCCAAAGGGGTGCGCTCCCCAGTATTCTGCGGACTGAAAAACCTCTTTGTTTTCTATGCTTCGTTTCACTTTTTTCACCAAACGCCTTTTAGTTTGAAGCGAATCGATGGCATTGAAGCCATAGCCAACAGCACAGTTTTCTATCACATCATACCAACTATACAAATCGCTGAGTTCCATACCAGCGGGCTGTAGCATTTTTTCGTAAATATAATTTTTATAGGTCGTGCCACTGACGGCTTCTATTACTGCTCCCAATACAACATAGTCTGAGTGGGTAAAAGTATGTTTGTCTGTGATGGTTTGGTGTGTTTGCTGGTCTATTTGCTGCACTAATTCGTCAACTTTTTTGATGTTGAAAAAATTGTTGGCATAGTCCAATTTTTGATAATAATCGGGCAAAGCTGTGGTATGAGACAATAGTTGATGTATGGTTAAATTGCCCGCTACACCTTTCATATAAGGCAAATAAGTTTTTACGGGTGTTTGCAAATTGATTTTATTTTGTTGTACCAATTGCAAAATGGCGGTTGCTGTAAAACTTTCTGAAATAGTACAAGTATTAAAACGGGCATCGAGCGAGGTATTAATGGCATAATCTAAATTGGCATAGCCTCCTGCATGTTTCCAGATGGGTTTAAAATCTTTGGCAACAATCACGACTCCCGAAAACTCATCCAAGTAGGAAGCAGACCGTAATAGGCGCTGGATTTTGATAAGTTGATTTTTTTCACCTGCCGTCAAATTTGGTACATCAGTATCTTCTACAATCACGCCCAACGAGGTAGCATCGGTTACTTTGAAGTTAGCAGGCAAATCGGGCATCTCCAAATACATGCCTGTCACCTTGTCAAATCCACCCACAGATTTTGAGCCGTTTTTGGAGGCAGCACTCGAGGCAGTAGCACTTTTGGCTGTTGCTGTAGTAGATTTTGCAGTCGGCTTAGGAGTTGGTTTGGCAGGAGTTGGTTTGGCAGGAGTTGCAGTTTTTGTTGCTGGTTTGGGACTTGCCTTGACCGCAGAACTGCCACCTGCTTTGGGAGTTGTTGTAGGTGTTTTGGTAGAAGAAATCGGAATATTTTTTCCGTTTTCTTTGATATATGGTTCCGACAATGTGCCAGCAGATTCCAAGGCAGTAGAACCTTTATAAATAGGCTGATTGGCAGCCTTTGATTGAGTTGTAGAAGGGACAGTACCACTTTTAGTTTGCCCAAAAGCAGTAAAAGTCACCAACAAGAGTAAATATGCCCAAAAACGAAAGTAATTTTTTTGTACCATAGCCATTAGTGGTTTTGATTAGTAAAAAGAACGAAAAAAGCTGAATTGTCATAATTTTGTCTGAAAGTTACGACTTTTTTAAAAAACCAACAAATAATTTCATTTTTTGTCAAAAAATTTGATTAGCTACTGCAAAAAAACTTGTGCATATTTATTGTATAGTGTTCCTGTATTTTTTGTTTTTCTATTTGGAGCGATTAGTAAACATTCGTTTTCTAATTTTGCTCAAAAATTCGGGCGAAATACCCAAATAAGCAGCAATTAGATGTTGCGGAATACGTTGGGAGATATAAGGATATTTTGCCAGAAAATATTCATAGCGTTCTTGTGCTGTTTTGGCATGGTCGGCAAAAAGACGTTCTTGATAACTCGCCAAATGACGCTGTACCATCAAACGAAATACCCGTTCAAATTTGGGAATTTTTGTCAATAATTGCTCTTTAGTTTGGTGAGTAAGCAACAATAATTCGCTGTCCTCGATGGTTTCGATGAACATACGACTGGGTTGCTGGGTACAAAAACTGTCAATATCACTCACCCACCAATCCTCTATCCCAAAAGTAAGGATTACTTCAAAACCATTAGAGTCGATAAAATAACTTTTGATACAACCTTTGACGATATAGGCTTCGAAACGGCAAACATCGCCTTCGTGCAATAAAAATTGTTTTTTAGCAATTGACTTGTGAGCCAATAGTTGATTGAATGTTGCCAATTCTTCAGATGAAAAAGCGGCATAGCGGCACACATTTTGATTAATAGCTTCAAACATATTGTTTTTTTAGACAAAGGTAGCATATTTTGCTGATTATCGCCCCAAAGTCTTTCATTTTTGCCCAAAAAATAACCATTGCCCAATACAAGTTACAAGAACCTGTATAGGCAATGGCTATTTATTTTAATACGGGACAACACTTAAAAAAATCTCTATGACCTATAACGTGTGCAAAAAGAATGAATTATTACAATGAGAATTACTTTGAATTGACTAACCACCGAAAGGAGGTGGAGGTAATTGCTGAACAAAATTGCCCGAAGCATCGAACAACAAACCTACTTTGCTACCATCTGCATTTTTGATGAAAATAACGTAGCTACCATCAGGCAAAGTGCCAGCACGTTGGATAGTATAGCCTGCATAGTTGGCAGTAACATAACTACTTACACTACTTGGCAAAGCACTTATGTCAATAGGCGTGGGGTGTGGGTGGTTGCCACCACCAGGACCGCCACCGCCAGGACCACCAGCAGGAGGGGGAGGCAATTCTTGTACGAAAGCACCCGTACTATCAAACATCAAACCCACTTTGGTGCCATCTGCGTTTTCGACCATCACCACATAATTGCCATTTTGCAAAGTACCTGCATGTTCAATAGTTCCATCTGCATAGTTAGCTGTAACATAATCAGTAATTGTAGTAGGTAAAGTACTCACATCTACAGAAGTAGGATGTCCGCCTAAACCACAGCCACCAGGACCACCAGGACCACCAGCAGGAGGGGGAGGCAATTCTTGTACGAAAGCACCCGTACTATCAAACATCAAACCCACTTTGGTGCCATCTGCGTTTTCGACTATCACCACATAATTACCATTTTGCAAAGTACCTGCATGTTCAATAGTTCCATCTGCATAGTTAGCTGTAACGTAATCAGTGACAGTTGTTGGCAATTCACTCACATCGATAGGCGTGGGACGAGGGCGACCATGACGGTCATCAGTAGAGGTAAGTGTGGCACTACTACCATTAGTTGTTTTACTACTACTCATCAATTCATCGCCCAATAAATCTTCTTTTTGACAAGAATTTAAAGAAAGCATGCTGACGGCTAATAAGCCTAAAAACAAAAATTTACGCATTTAAATTAGGTTTAGAAGTGAACAATAAAAAAAAATAAATAGTAGGGTGTGCTACATAATATAAAATTTTATGTTTAACAAATTCGTAAAACAACATGGGGCAAGCCACAAACAATTATTGTTTCGTTTTCACAATGCAAAGGTACAACCTTCTACATTCGCCACCAAATAAAGTCGGTTAAGGGCTATTTTGTGTCGGTGAAACATTGTTTGCTTGTCATTTTGACAAAACGGCTGTTTGTTTTATTCTTGCCAAACTGTTTTTTTGTCATTATCATTGTCGTTTGTGCAACTATTGCTCAAAAACCCTAAAAAAATCTGTTTCATAATTAGCTCCGATAGGAATCTCCATACCGCTAATATGTACCACCTTGTTACGGACACTATCAATTTTTTGAATAGGTACAATAAAAGACCGATGAATGCGCACAAAACTTTGTTGGGGTAATTTTTGCGAAATGGCTTTAAGGTTGAGGCGGGTGAGCAAAGGTTTTCGGTCGCGTAAATGAATTTTTACATAGTCGTCGAAACCTTCGATGCAAATAATATCTTGCAACAGAATTTTGACCAAACTATATTCGGCACGCACAAAAATGTGAGACTCAGCAGTTCGAGCATCACCTTGTTGTATGTATTTGTGATAATCCTGAGCTTTTTGTATGGCTTGTTTAAAGCGTTCGAGACTAAATGGCTTTAGCAAATAATCAATGGCATTGAGGTTAAAACCCTCAACTGCATATTGACTATAGGCAGTTGTAAAAATCAGCATAACATCTTGATTGGGCAGCGAACGATAGAAATCTATGCCATTGATATTTGGCATTTGGATATCAAGAAACAAAAGGTCGACGGGATTTTTGCGCAAATGCTGCGCAGCTTCGTCGGGATTAGTGAACGTTTTGTGCAACTCCACACCTTCTACCATAGCACAAAATGTATCGATGATTTCCAAACCCAAAGGCTCATCATCTAAAGCAATGCAAGTAATGGTCATTGTAAAAATTTTTTGAAAGATATACTTTTGAGCAAAGCAAAATAACATATTGACCAAAAACTACTCCTCCAACACCAAATCGACAACATATTGCGTCTCGTTTTGGATGATTTGCAATTGATGTTGATTGGGATAAAACAATTGTAGGCGTTTTTGTGTATTCTCCAAGCCAATTCCTGTTCCAACTGACAAGGCTTTGTGGAGACCAAAATTTCTGTTACTCACTTGTAAATGCAACTTGTTGGGATTAATGTGTATAAAAATATCAATAGGCGATGGTTCGGTGGTGCTAATACCGTATTTAAAAGCATTTTCGATAAAGGAGATTAAGATAAGTGGGGCAATTTGTCTGCCCAAAGGCGCTCCGCTCACCTCATACCGCAACTGAACAGTGGGAGCAAGTCGCAATTGTTGAATGGCGATATAGTTGTTAATATAGTTGATTTCTTTCTCCAAGGATACCCGATTTTCGTTTGCTTCCGACAAAATGTACCGCATCATTTCTGACAGTTGAATAATGGCATCAGAAGTCTTTTCGGACTTCTTGAGGCTTAACAAGTAAATACTGTTCAAGGCATTGAACAAAAAATGTGGATTGATTTGTGCCTTTAGCCATGACAATTCTGAACTCAACTGCAATTGTTTCATTTCTTGGTATCGCTTGTTGACCTGCATCGTAAAAGATACCAACACAGCCGACAAGAGCAAAAAAACATTGCTCAATGGACTAACAAAATAAGGAGGCACCCAAGCATCGGGTGGTTGTCCTCCATGTAGAAAAGGCGGCGGTCCCAAAGGCGGTCTACCCAAAGGGTGCAAAGGAGACATGAACAAATGGGGCACAAATGGCACAAGCACCAATGTCAACACTACCCCTGAGAAATAAAGCACATAGCGTTGTTGAAAAAAATAGCGCGGCAAAAGCACCGCATAATGCCAATAAAAAACACCTATTGTGGCAATAATCCGATAAACATATAGTTGCAATATATCCATTCGGAGTTGCGGACGCTCATTGAGCTGCCAAAACAAACTCAAATGCAGCACCGACAAAGGAACAACAAAGACGATGAACCATATTGCCAAATGGGTCAAAAAAGAACGTTCAAATAAAAGAGTAGATTTTTTTTCCATGTAGCAAAAATACAAAAAATAGGTGGATATAACAACAAAATGTCGGCAGATAGTCTATTTGAGTCGGTAAAAAGCCTATTTGACCACTCAAATAGGCTTTTTAGTTGGTAAAATAAGAGGAAATAGGCAGAGGAGATAGATAAATGGAAACCTTGTGGTGGTGGTGTTACGTTGGTATTTTGTCAATTCTATGTCATTTCGTTGAAGGTATTTGATGTTTAATAAGGATTTTCCTTCACGAGTTGGAGTTCTGCCTATCCAAAAAATATTTTGACAAAGAAATTATTGGTAACAGTTGGAATGAGACACAACCTAAAGGTATTTTTAATGCCACTATCAAACCATATTTATGCTTGTCGTCTTTTTTTGTACCAAAGAATGCCTGCCATAAGCAAAGCCATTAGTACTACCAAACCCAAAATACCCCAAAGCATGTCTAAAGTGTTTTTGAGAACAACTAAAAAAACAATGCTTACCAAAAACAGAGTAGCTACTTCGTTCCAGATGCGCAACTGCAAACCGCTGTATTGAATAATACCTTTTTGTTGTTGCAAAAAAATGTGGTGACAAGAAAAATGATAGGCATATAAACCCAGCACCAACGCCAATTTGACCCACAACCAACTTGGAACTGTGCCATAACTATAGATAAGCCCACCACCCAACAAAGCTGTCACAATTGCCGACGGAAAAGTAATGCCATACCACAAACGCCGTTGCGACGCAAGGATATAGGGTTGCAAAACGCTGCGCTCGTTGTCAGGACGGTCAAAACTTTCAGCATAGTAGGCAAATAGTCGAACAATGTAGAACAAACCTGCAAACCATGTCACCACAAAAACAATATGTAGGGCTTTGAGATATAGAAACATACGATTTTGGAATTGATAGGTTAAAAAAGCGTAATTATGGATTGAGAGGTGTTGGGAGGGGAGTAGCGAAACTTTTCTTTTATGACTTTGGAGAATTATACGATGTCTTTTTGCATCACAAAATCCTCCATCAAATACCCTTCGCCAATGGCAATATCTTCTTGAGCAATGATACGAAAACCTACTTTTTCATAAAATCCCACTGCGGCATTGTAGCGATTAACATTCAGCAACAAAGCCGTGTCACCCGCTTTTTGTGCTTCCGAAATGACATGGGCTATCAAATACCTTCCCACACCCTTGCCTTGTGTGTTGGGCAGGGCATATAGTTTGTGGATTTTGGTGGCAGTCTTTCCCATATAATGCAGTTCGTAGGAGAGATAAGCAAGGGTTTTGTTGTCGTTTTGTGCCAATACAAACACATGTCCTTTGTTTTGCATTTGCTCCTCCAAAGCCGTTGCGCTATACATCATATCCAACATATAGGCAATTTGTTGAGGATTTAGGATAGCCGAAAAAGTTGGATACCACGTTTGTTGTGCAATGTGTTGAATGGTCAGAATGTCGGCAACAGTAGCTTTTTTTATTGTATACATTGGGCAAAAATTGGCAGCAAAGATACGAACATTTTTTAGTGTGGCAAGCCAATGTTTTTTTTATCTGCGCTAAAAGTCGCAAAAGTGACAAAAAAACACCTAATATAGCTGTTTTTCCTTTGACCAAATTCATTTTTTCCGTCCATTACCAATAAAAATTTACCAAAATGGCAGATTTATTTAAAAAATGCTACGATTTTGTACGAGCAGATGAAATTAAAGCAGCAGGCGTTTATCCCTACTTTCGAGCCATACAAGAGAGTGAGGGACCAATTGTGCAGATGGAAGGAAGAAAGATTATTATGGCGGGTTCGAACAACTACCTTGGCTTAACAACACACCCAAAAGTGAAACAAGCCGCTTTAGCAGCCATTGAACAATATGGCACCAGTTGTTCAGGTTCGCGCTACCTGACCGGCACCATCGAATTGCACGAATTGTTGGAGCAACGGTTAGCCCAATTTATGGGTAAGGAGGCTTGCTTATTATTTAGTACAGGCTACCAAACAGGACAAGGCGTGATTAGCACCATCGTTGGCAGAGGAGACTACATTATCTCTGACCGTGACAACCATGCCAGCATTGTGCAAGGCAATTTGTTGGCAACGGCTTTGGGAGCAATAGTCAAACGCTTTAAACACAACGATATGGCAGATTTGGAGCGCAAACTCGCCGAAATTCCGCAAGAAGCAGGCAAACTCATCGTGGCAGATGGCGTATATAGCACTTTTGGTGGTATTGTAAACCTACCTGAATTGCAACAAATCGCAGCCAAATATGGCGCACGCATTTTGCTCGATGATGCCCACGCTTTGGGTGTCATTGGACAAGGCGGGCGTGGTACTGCCAGCGAATTTGGTTTGGACAATGAAGTCGATTTGGTAATGTGTACTTTTAGCAAAACTTTAGCTTCTATTGGCGGTTTTGTGGTGGGTAGCGAGCGGGTTATCAATTTTATTCGCCACCAATCACCCGCACTTATATTCAGCGCTTCACCCACACCAGCTTCTGTTGCCTCTGCTTTGGCAGCTTTGGAAGTGTTGGAAAAACAACCCGAATTGGTGAAAAAAGTGGTTGATAATGCACAATATGTCCGCACAGCTTTGAAAGAAATGGGATATAATGTTCCCGACGGACGCACAGCTATTGTGCCTGTCATTATTGGTGATGATAACCAAACTTTCCAAATGTGGAAAGCCCTCTACGAAGCAGGTATGTTTGTCAATGCTTTTGTGGCACCGGGAACACCACCGGGCAAACAAATGTTGCGATGTAGTTTTATGGCAACTCACGAAAAAGAACATTTAGACAAAATTATAGATACATTTCGCAAAGTAGGCGAACGCTTCGACGTACTTCCTACTACCGCTTATGCATAAGCTATTTCTTTCTAACCAAAAATCCTCACTTTATCCCTGAAATTCGGTGCAAGTTGTACCTTATTTCGGGGATTTTTATGTGCATGAAAATAACAATCATTAAAGTATTGCACCAGTCGCAATTTTTATTTATCTTTGCACAACAAAATAAGCAAGTTCTAAAATAGCCAAATAATTTCTTCAAAATAGTGCTACAAAAAAACAAAATTTTAATGACTTGCCTGAAACCGACAAGAGCAAAATAATCATGTCCCTTTTCCTAAATAGTCAATAATTTAAAAAACATTCCTAATGAAACTATTCTATTACTTTTTGATGTTGGTGTTTTTGACCAATGTGCTTTGCGCACAAGTTGCAGAAAAACACCAAGAACTTTCGCAACACTCCGATATCTGCATTTCAGAGGCTGAACAAAATTATATAGAAGCCCAAATAAAACATAATGTAGATAGCCTGCAAAAAAAAGGTGTATTGTTGTTGTCCAATAATGCCCACAAAAGCAGTGCGCTCGTTACAAGTCTTCAATGGCCCGTGACTTATGTCGGAACAGACTGTAATTATTACAACATTGGCAATTATGTAGACCAAGACCCTACCACAGGAATATTAGATTATAATTGTGGACAAGATACCTACGATGGTCACCAAGGAATCGATATAGATACGTGGCCTTATGGTTGGTACAAAATGGATAATAATTTAGTGCATGTAGTTGCGGCAGCCGATGGCGTAATTATCGCCAAATTAGATGGTCAGTTTGATAGAAGCTGCACGATGAACAATAATTTGCCCAACTATGTAATTATTCAACACGCAGATGGTTCACGAGCACGGTATTTACACATGAAAAACGGCTCTATTACCACCTTACCTATAGGTACTAATGTTACAACTGGTACTTATTTGGGCATAATGGGAAGTTCAGGAAGTTCTACCTATCCGCACCTTCATTTTGAAATCCGCGATGCCAATAACGCCGTAATTGAGCCTTTTTACAAAACTGGCGGATGCAATAACTACAATCCGCAAAGTGTTTCTTGGTGGCAAAACCAAGAACCTCCCATACGTCCTGTTGTATCATCTATTCTTACTGGAGCTTCGCTTGCTAATGACCCATTTTGTCCAATAGTGGAGGATACGCTAAACGCCAAAAGCTGCTTTATTCCCAACGAAACCATTTATATTGATATGCGTGGTAATGATGGGAATAATTTACCGGTTATCTTTACCGTCAAAAGACCAAACGGAACGCCATACGTTTACAACAATTATGTTGCAGGCACTACTGATTATGAATATTGGAGATGGTACTATACACTTACTATCCCAAGTTCGCGACCCGATGGAATTTGGACTATTGAGGCAAGTATTGGAGAGGCGATATGTACTAAAAACTTCATCTTTTTAAACCCCTCTATTAGCGGAACGAACAGTATTTGCAGCGGAACAAACACCACACTCACTGCCTCAACAGGTAGTATGTATGCTTGGAATACGGGCGCAACAAGTAGCTCGATTAGCGTTTCATCGGCGGGAACTTATACCGTGACCGTAACCAGCGAAGGCGGCTGTACTGCCACAGCAACCCAAGTTGTGAGTGTTATCAATAATCCAACTGCAACAATTAGCGGAAATACAAGTATTTGCAATGGAGCAAGCACAATGCTCACAGCTTCTGGTGGTAATACTTATGTTTGGAGTACAGGCGCAACAAGTAGCTCGATTAGTGTTTCATCGGCGGGAACTTATACCGTGACGGTGACAAATATAAGCGGCTGTACAGCAACAAGTGCTGCTATTGTTAGTGTTGTTCCAACTGCAACAATTAGCGGGACGAACAGTATTTGTAGCGGAGCAAGCACGATGCTCACGGCTTCTGGTGGAGGTACTTATGCTTGGAATACAGGCGCGACGAGTAGCTCGATTAGTGTTTCATCAGCAGGAACTTATACCGTAACGGTGACAAATGCTAACGGTTGTACAGCGACAGCGACCCAAGTTGTGAGTGTTGTCAATAATCCAACTGCAACAATTAGCGGAACGAACAGTATTTGTAGCGGAGCAAGCACGACGCTCACGGCTTCTGGTGGAGGTACTTATGCTTGGAATACAGGCTCGACGAGTAACTCGATTAGTGTTTCATCGGCGGGAACTTATACCGTAACGGTGACAAATGCTAACGGTTGTACAGCGAAAGCAATGCGAAGTGTAAGCATTCTTAACAACCCAACTGCAACAATTAGCGGAACCAACAGTATTTGTAGCGGAGCAAGCACGACGCTCACGGCTTCTGGTGGAGGTACTTATGCTTGGAATACAGGCTCGACGAGTAGCTCGATTAGTGTTTCATCGGCAGGAACTTATACCGTAACGGTGACAAATGCTAACGGTTGTACAGCGACAGCAATGCGAAGTGTAAGCATTCTTAACAACCCAACTGCAACAATTAGCGGAACGAACAGTATTTGTAGCGGAGGAAGCACGACGCTCACGGCTTCTGGTGGCGGTACTTATGCTTGGAATACAGGCTCGACGAGTAGCTCGATTAGTGTTTCATCGGCAGGAACTTATACCGTAACGGTGACAAATGCTAACGGTTGTACAGCAAGTAGTATATGGACAATCGCCAACGGTTTGGGAACGCCAACAAACCTTACTACAACAAACATAACAGCTACCTCTGCAACCTTAAGTTGGAGTGCTGTTCCTACTGCTGCCAACTATACCATTTTAGGAAGAAAAGTAGGTACAACAAATTGGATTACAGTTGGTCCCGTAACAGGCACATCTAAGAACATACAATCTCAAATTTCGGCTTGTAAAACGTATGAATGGAAAGTTCGTGCTAATTGTTCAGATGGTGTAACTTCGGGTGCATTTAGCAATACGGTACAATTCACCACTATGGGTTGCGAATCGGCTAATAAACAAAATGTAAGCGAGTGGGATAATTATCAATTTTTCCTATCTCCCAATCCAACTACAGCCGAAACCACACTACATTATTTTGTTGAACAAACCTGTAGTGTTTATATCGGCGTGTATGATGCCGCAGGTAAAATGGTTCTTGCTTATCAGGTAGAATCAGATGCCAAAGGCGAACAACAATATCAATTAGATACTGCCACATTGCCCAAAGGAATCTATATGGTACAACTCCAAACAGACCATATAGCTCCACAAACCGCCAAACTTATTGTGCAATAAAATACACCTTTGAGGTTTATTACTCTCCAACATAATGCCACACAACCTCCAAAAACCCCCGAAATAAAGCGCAAGTTGCACCTTATTTCGGGGATTTTTAGGCTTTGTCAGCAATAAATCATACCTTTGCACCAAACAAAATGTTATTGTGCCAAGCTCCATAATTTCATCGCACGAATCCATAATAATGTATGTCTGAACAAAAACGCCTTTTTCTTTTAGATGCGTATGCACTCATCTATCGCGCTTATTTTGCTTTTGGTAAAAATCCACTTACCAACAGCAAAGGACAAAATGTGTCTGCCATTTCAGGTTTCCTGAATACTATCTATGACCTTGTCCAAAAAGAAAAACCGACCCACTTGGCAATCGGTTTTGACTTGGGCGCGGTTGACCGCACCAGCGCTTTTGCATTCTATAAAGCCCACCGACCCGAAACACCTGAAGGCATATCTTGGGCTGTTCCCTACATCAAACAAATTTTGCAATACTTGGATATTCCTATCCTCGAAGTTGAGGGATATGAAGCCGACGACGTGATTGGAACTATTGCCAAACGCGCCGAACAAGACGGTTTTAGGGTATATATGGTTACGTCCGACAAAGACTATGGACAGTTGGTTAGCCCCAATATCTTTATGTATAAACCTGCCTATCTCAAAAATCCCATCGAAATTTTGGGTGTGCCAGAAGTATTGAAAAAATGGGACATCGAGCGCGTCGAGCAAGTGATAGATATGTTGGGTCTAATGGGCGATTCGTCGGATAATATTCCGGGTATTCCGGGCGTAGGCGAAAAAACGGCTAATAAACTGCTCAAAGATTTTGGGTCTGTAGAAGGTATTTTGGAAAATGCAGATAAATTGGACGGCAAATTGCGCGAAAAAGTAGTTAATGGCAGCGATTATGCCAAAATGTCTAAGATTTTGGCAACCATTATGCTTGATGTGCCGGTTGAGTATAATCCCGATTCATGGCTTTATACGCCCGAAAATATCGACCGAAAAGCTGTTGCCAATTTGTTTAGGGAGTTGGAATTTCGCACCTTGGGCAAACGTATTTTGGGCAAAGACTATGAACTAATTATAGCCGACAACACCGAATCGATTTCTCTCAGCACCCAAACAAATAACAACTTTGAACCTTTGGCAAGTGATGCACAGTTGGCACTATTTGCCGCCGCCGAGCCGAGTGCTGCCACCAACACCGAAGCTGTAGGCAAAAATATCCACAACACAGACCATCAATACTTTTTAGCAGATACGCCCGAAAAACGGAATGAACTACTACAATTGCTTTTGCAGCAAACCATAGTATGTTTCGACACCGAAACGACCAGCGTAGATGCCAACCTTGCCGAACTGGTAGGCATGTCTTTTGCCTACCAAACCCATAGCGCTTGGTATGTGCCTGTTCCTGACGATGCAACGGCAGCCAAAGCCCTTGTCGCTGAATTTTTGCCTTTTTTTGAGAACGAAAACATTGCCAAAGTAGCACAAAATATCAAGTATGATTTGTTGGTACTCAAATGGTATGGCGTTGAAATGCGCGGTACTTTGCACGATACCATGTTGGCGCATTATCTCCTAAAACCTGATTTGCGCCACAATATGAACTATTTGTCGGAGACCTACCTTCAGTATGTTCCTGTTTCTATTGAAGAACTGATAGGCAAAAAAGGCAAAAACCAGTTGTCGATGCGCCAAGTAGATGTCAAAAAAGTGGCAGAATATGCCGCCGAAGATGCCGATGTAACCCTCCAACTCTATCAACAGCTACTGCCCAATTTAGCCAATACGTCCTTACAACCTTTGTATGAACAAGTAGAAGTACCGTTGGCAAGTGTTTTGGCTGCTATGGAATATGAAGGAGTGGCTGTTGATACTGAATTTCTACAAAATTATTCCGTCGAATTGGGTAAAGAAATAGAAACGGTGAGTACCGAAATCTACCAATTGGCAGGTGTGCCTTTCAACATTGCTTCGCCCAAACAATTGGGAGATATTTTGTTTGGAGTATTGAATATTGGTGGCGACCAAAAAAATAAAAAAACCAAAACAGGGCAGTTTTCTACCGACGAAGACACCTTGACACGCTTGGCAGGCGAACACGAAATTGTGCAAAAGATTTTAGATTATCGACAACTCTCCAAATTGCGAAGCACGTATGTGGACGCTTTACCTGCGCTTATTAACCCCAAAACCCAACGCCTGCACAGCAATTTTAACCAAACCGTTGCTGCTACAGGTCGACTAAGTTCTGACAATCCTAATTTGCAAAACATTCCTATTCGCACCGAAAAAGGGCGCGAGGTGCGCAAGGCGTTCGTTGGGCGAAACAGCAATTTTATCATCGTTTCGGCAGATTATTCGCAAATAGAACTGCGCCTAATGGCAGAAATGAGCGGGGACGACAATATGCTGACTGCTTTTCGCGAAGGTTTGGACATTCACACCGCTACCGCCGCGCGCGTTTTTGGGGTGGATATTGCCCAAGTAGATTCAGATATGCGCCGCAAAGCTAAGATGGTCAACTTTGGGATTATCTATGGCATTACACCATTTGGGCTTGCCCAACGCCTCAAAATAAAACGCACCGAAGCTGCTCCTATCATAGAAGAATACTTTAAACAGTATCCCAAAGTCAAGCAATATATGGACAACAGCATTGCATTGGTGCGCGAACGCGGCTATACCGAAACCATTTTGGGACGCCGCCGACAACTGCCCGACATCTATTCCAATAATCCAACTGTGCGCGGTTTTGCCGAGCGAAACGCCATTAATACGCCCATTCAAGGGTCTGCCGCCGACATGATAAAAGCTGCCATGATTAACATTCATGCCCAAATCAAGCAGAAAGGTATGCAATCGCGCATGATTTTGCAGGTACATGATGAGTTGGTGTTCGATACCCTTCGCTCCGAAGTAGACGAACTGCTGCCACTCGTGCGCGAAGGTATGCAAAATGCACTGCCCAACTTGAAAGTACCTATCGAAGTGGGTATTGGTGTGGGCGAAAATTGGTTGGCTGCGCACTAATTTTGTCAAACAATAAGCAAAAACATTACCACATAAAAAACGAATAGCTTGACCTATATTGTTAGGTCAAGCTATTCGTTTTTCGAAAAAATGTAAGGTGGGGAAGTGGAATTTATACATCGGATGTTTTTAAAACGTCCGATGTACACAGCCGACCCACTTTTTTGCAAACACAAACTTGTGTGTGGTTTTATTTTATCATGCTATATAACAAATCCAAGCATTCGACTATCTCTAAATCTACCTCGTTTTTATCCAACAACTTGATAAGTTCATAATAGTCTCTTTTGCGAAAATCTATGGGAATACCAATTTTTTTGTAGAACTCAGGAAATATTAAATCGAGCCAATTTGTACTCAATTTTTCGTCGTTCCACCATTCGTGAGTCAAGTTTTTCAGATAAAGGGGCAGCGTACATTCATTTATACACTCTTGCATTATATCCTGTAAACTGCTTGCACTATGTTGTTTGTATTGATGACTCAATAGTTCTGCGTGTTTCAACAAGATATGCGGACGTGCAAAATAGTTTTCCAATTCCCTTTTTTTTAGAGAAACTATTTTTAGGTCTTTTATGTCCGACAGATTTTTATTTATTCTGTCAAAAATAGCCAAACCTTTTAATTCAGGAAAAAATTCTTGCAAAGCTGTAAATCTTCTAACCGCAGTTTTGAGCACGTTATCATCTGTATAATCCACATTGGCAAGCCTCAACAAAGGTTCGACAGGGTGCGTCAACTTATTAGCAAAACATAGCAACATTTCTCTGTCTGTAGTTCCTTCTAAATACAAGACGTGTTTTTTTTGTTTTGCTAAATAATACTTTCCCCAGCCAACTTCATTTAAGGCTTTCTTTATGTTTATAAATCGCCGATTATCCGATTTCGAATTGAGTTCGATGGTTTGATTTTCTATAATAGCAATAATTTTTGAGGCTTCTACTGCTTCTTCTAAAACAACTTCGGAATGAGATGCAATTAAAATTTGAGAATTATTTTCGGCTGCTAATTGATTAATCAACTGAAATGTTTGTCTTTGACGGATAGCTTCTAAATGAGCATCGGGTTCGTCCAACAACAAAATAGTGTTAGGCGAAGCATACATATAGGCAAGCAATAATAAGGTTTGCTGAAATCCGCGCCCGCCTGATGATATGTCATATTTAATGCCATTTTCAACGTATTCTAACTGAATCGTGCCAGTAATTTTGATAAATTCGGGTTTTTGCAGTTTTGCACCAAACGTTTCTTCGATGGCTTTACACAAACTTTGCCAATTTTTTTCAGCATTTTCAGCACTATGTATTTCAGGATAAAGCACTTCATAGCAGATATTCCGTAACACTTCTGCTGTTTTACCCTCGCCCAGCCTTCGGGCTATTGCTCCTTGTTGTAGTTTATCTTCCAGCGTAGAGATTCCCGACATAGGTTGTAAAAAGCCGAAATGAATACCCATATCATTTTTGTATAGGTATTGCATTTCTTTCAAACCGTTTACGATTCTGCACGTAAAAGATTCTGCATTTACAAAATTAAATTCGGCTTTACAAGTCCAATTTTTCCCATTATTCTCACCTTCTAAGGCTATTTCAAGTTTGATATGTTGCGTTTTTGAGTCTTTTGAATGGGCAGTAACTTTTTTATTTCGCCAAAGAAAACGAGCATCAGATATTGGGCTGTTAATCAAATCACGTCTATTAATGACAACAACGCCTTTTTTGTCTAAGTCGTTTTTTTGATGGGCAATAAGATAGTTGGTCACGCCAATTTCCCACAGGCATAATGCTTGAAAAATGGTGGATTTTCCTGAATTGTTGGGTCCAATAATGACAACAGATTGTGAAACAGAAAAAGACACAACTTCTAATTTTTTGAAGTTATTTATGGATATTTTTTTTATCATTTTGCCTTGTTTTTTAGCACACAAAGGAACTATATTACTGCTTGCGCTATGTGAGTAAATTGTTAAAAGTTCGTGTTATACTAAATTGAATACAGTCTTCGGATTTTGTAAAATGTTGACAGTGTTTGAGACAAATAATTGCGGTCACAAAAAACGCACATCTGCTTAGACTATTTTCGTCACCCGAAATAGTGCTGTTTCGGTCGTTGAGGCACCGAAGTCACGAAAAAACAGACAAAGAATGATAAATTGCCTCA
>JAEUUX010000074.1 GCA_016787295.1 Chitinophagales bacterium | reverse complement strand
TATTGTCACAAGCGATAAATGGTGATTCTACTTTTTTGCTCACCCAAAAAAGTAGCAAAAAAAGGTGTTCTTTTTCGAGTGGATTCGTCCGGCGTGCTGTGGTCTTTGCTTAATTTTGTGGTAGCAAGCAAAATCGTAGGCTTTTTGTCTATTTTATCGTATTAGCTACCACAAAATGTAGGCAATCGTTGAGGCAATTTATCATTCTTTGTCTGTTTAACCATAACTTTCATGCCTCAACGACCGAAACAGCACTATTTCGGGTGACGAAAATAGTGTAGGCATAAGCACGTTTTTTGTAATTGCTATGTTTGCTACAATAATCTGTTTTACGACAGCGAGTGTGTAACATGAGTAAGTTAGTTATTTTTGCAGACTTATTAACGGCATTCATAAAAAAACAAACACTCTTGACTCTATTTTTTCATCAACCATTAAAGCCATATTTCAACGATATGTTTGCAACCTACGAATTAAAACAAATTGCAGAAAAAATTGTTCCTAAAAAATACCTTCGCGTAGCAGGTATGCAAGTATTGCGCGCCACATCTTTTCTCTACAAAGGCAATGCTGTCACTTGTCCTTGTTGTGGGCATAGTTTTGCTTCCTTTGCTTCGTATGGCTATGTAAAGCGCCCGAATGTCTTGTGTCGTCATTGTTTATCCTTGGAACGTCATCGGTCTTTGTGGCTCTATTTTCATCAAAAAACCAACTTGTTTAAAGATAAACTGCGCGTTTTGCATTTTGCACCCGAACATCAATTGCAAGAAAAGTTCAAAAACGCGCCCAACTTAGACTATATTAGCGCCGATTTGGATATGCCAACAGCCATGATTCAGATGGACATCACCAATATCACTTTTCCCGACAATGCGTTTGATGTCATTATTTGTAACCATGTTTTGGAGCATGTTCCCGACGATCATTTGGCTATGAGCGAACTATATCGGGTGTTGAAACCCGGTGGCTGGGCAATTTTGCAAACTCCCATGAGCAACAAAGCCGAAACAGAAGAAGACCTAACTATCACCGACCCCAAAGAGCGCGAGCGCCGCTTTGGACAGGACGACCATGTCCGTACTTATGGCATGGACAAAAAAGACCGTTTAGAAAGTGTTGGTTTCAAGGTCGATTTAGACAAATTTTTGTATGAACTACCTGCTGCCACCATTGCCCAATATCGGTTAATGCTGGAAGATATTTGGATTGTCCGAAAATAGTGTGGAACGAAAATGTCATGGTAGTGTTTTAGATTTTAACTATTTTGTTGGAAAAAAGCTGTTTTTGCTGTAAAAAAATAACGATATGGTTTGTGCGAATGGCGAAGCGCGTTAGGGATGCGGAGGGTGGCGTTAGCCAGTGCGGAGAGCAACGTAGTACCGTAGCGTTAGCGAAGCCCGTAGCAGCCCGACCCGCAGGGAAACGCCCAAAAAAATCAATGCCTTATTGTCGGACTATTTAAGCAAAATGGAACAGTAGTTTGTGGTTTTTAAAAAAAAGCAACTTTATCTGTTCGTGTTTATGCAATAAAAAAAGCGTAATAACTTGATTTTCAGTTATCAATAAGCTGATTTGGTTACTTGAGATTTTGCGAAATTTCCCGCGTTATCAGGCAATATGCTTTTTCGAACAAGCTTAGAAGCAACATTTATTACCCATAATTACTATACTATGAACCTATTTAAACGCCTTTTTTCTACAAAAACAACCAAACAGTCTATAGATTTTACGAGTATTATTAGAATGGAGGACTCCGTGAAAGGGTTTTTTATTCCGTGTTTTATCCACAATATCAACTACCATTATAGCCCACTTCAGATGTATAGTGATGGATTGATATCTTGTTGGGGAACGACTGATTGGATAGGATTTAAAGGTAAATTGAACAGTGGCTGGGTGACTACTTCCATTCCTGATGGAACAACCATGAGTATTTCCTTTGTTGGAGAGTGGGAAATCGAACAGGGACGTTGGCAACACACCGCCACTACTTTTTATGACAATGTCTATGAACTATTTACTTGTTTAAATCCCAACTTACAAAATTTATACCAACACCAGAGCAATAAGCCCATTTGGGAGGACAGCAAAATATCGGTTAAACCCTATAATGTTCCTACTCCCAAACCCTATCACATGACCTCTACAAATAGAATATTGGGTGAAAAGTTTGTTGTTTTTTTTAGACATAGCGACCAAAAAACTTACATAGCTGATTTGTGTTTATATCCCAATAAACGAGTGGAGATAAGCAATTTGCCCACGAAACAGATTATTGAATTTGGGCAATTAGTCGAATTTGCCAATAAAGGTTTAATTACTACACAGCCCCAAATCGGTGAGACAGTCACCATAGCTAACATAGGGTCGTTTAAGATAAAATCAGGTCAGGGTATAAAAATGGACTACAAATTAGCCGAATGGAACGACAAACTGAACGAACTGAATGGAAGCGAAAACTCTCGCGTAAGGTGCGCAAGAATTTTTGAGGAATACAAACAAAATCCAACTAATGCGCTGAAAAACAAACTCAAAATTGCCTATGAATCTATTCCTGTACATCTAAGAGCATTTGTCGGTTCAATAGATACCAAAGATTATGAGGTTCGTTTAATTTTGTATGGCGATATTGCGAAAAAGGAATTTGAAGAACGGTATGGTATGAAATATCCTTATGATGACATGCCCTTGCCGAAAGATTAATTTTATATTAAGCTGAAAATACTTTTCGGAGAAATAATAACCAAAGAACATTTTCAATTTAGGGGTATACACAACATCAATATTCATTAGCGAATCGTTTGGGTTGTGGCGTAGTTAGCTGCCAAAATCAGTTCGTTTTTTGTGTCACCTTAAAGTAGCTCATTTTTCTTAACTCTCTTAATTGGCAGATAAGCGACCATGCAGAAAAACTTCCTTGCCAACATAAGTTTCCTAATACTTGCCAATTTGTTGGTCAAACCACTCTACATATTTGGCATTGAGCTTGTCGTACAGAACAAAGTCGGAGAATCCGAATATGGTTTCTATTTTGCCTTATTCAATTTAGCCTTAGTTGGACAAATCTTTTTGGATTTTGGCATCAACAACTTCAACAGTCGCGCCATAGCCCAACAGCCCCAACTGCTACCCAACTATGTTGGCGTAATCATTCCTTTCAAGATAGTCCTTTCTATAAGTTATTTGATGCTGTGCTATGCTTTTGCTGCCTTTATAGGCTATCCCGCAGAGCAATGGTATTGGCTTTTTTTCATTGCCCTTATTCAAATTATTGCCTCGTTTTCGCTCTATATCCGCTCCAATTTACAAGGACTCCACCATTTTCGGCAGGACAGTTACCTGTCCATTGCCGACCGTATCTGCTTGCTACTTTTAGCAGGTACATGGTTAGCCTATACCAATAACATCAATATCCGTCAATTTATCTACCTTCAGACAATTGCATACACTTTGGCAGCCTTTTGGGGAGCTTACTACCTTTATCGCTCCCTTCCCAACGGCATTACTTGGCATTTTGACCGTGTTTTGGTGCAAAAAATAGCACGCCAAACCTATCCTTTTGCCCTTCTAAGTCTATTTATAGCAGGCAACAGTCGTTTAGAATCTGTTTGGCTCACCTATTGGCTACCCACTTCAGTTGGTGCATACGAAGCAGGTATGTATGCACAGTCCTACCGCCTTTTAGATGCTGCCAATATGATAGCCGTTCTGTTTGCCACCGTTCTTATGCCCACTTTTTCGCGGCTTCTCCATCAAGGCGAATCCATCAACCGTTTAACGGGTTTCAGCGGGCGTTTGTTATTTGTAGGAGCAAGTACCCTATCGATATGCAGTTGTTTTTTTGCACAACCCATTTTGCAAACCCTCTATCCGCATTCCACTTCCGATTCGGTCACCATCTTCTATTATCTTTCCCTAAGTTTCATTGCCACTTCCTCTTGCTATGTCTATGGCACGCTCCTCACCGCCAAAGGCATGATTCGAGCCCTCAACGGAATAGCAGGAGGCATTTTGCTCTTCAACCTATTGGCAGACTACCTACTCATCAACCACAACGGAGCTATTGGAGCAGCCCAAGCCGCTTGCCTAACCCAAGTCATCGCTGCTCTTGCCTACCTCACCTTGTCCCTCAAAACTTGTCATCTAAGCACCTCTTGGCAACAAACTTTTCGATTAGTAGCTTTTGTGATAGGCACAATAATTATCGCCTATCTTTGCCTGCACTTGCCCTATTTTTGGGCGGTCAGTTGGTTAGTTGCCATCTTTTTTTCATTGCTTTGGTCAGTCCTATTAGGTTTGTGGAATTGGCACACCATTATTAATATACTAAAAAGCGAACAGTCATAAACAACTGTTCGCTTTTTTTAAGATAAGTAGGAATTTTCAGGAAATCGGCGGAATATTCCAATAATTCTTTTGTGGATAAGCAAGTTTTTTGTACTTTTGCAGCCGTATTCTAATCTATTAGTAATTTCAATAATCCGTTTATAATGAACAGTATAACTTTTACTTGCGAAACGATAACGCCTATGTTTTTGAATGGTGCCGATGGCATCACGCCCGAGCTTCGTGCGCCGAGTATTAAGGGGGCGCTAAGGTTTTGGTGGAGGGCTTTGCATGGGCATGAGTCAAACATGAAAGAGTTGGAAACAAAAATTTTTGGCGGCTTGGGAAATAATACAGCAATGCGAAGTAGTTTTAGTATTCAGATGATTACGCCACTCAAAGATAGTGATATTTATGACCTCACATGGAAGCAAATAGGTTGTGAAGAAAAAGTATCAAAAAAAGGCAAGCCATACATAGACTCTCGCAATGCAAAACTTAAGGGATTGGCTTACCTATACTATTCGACATGGCTTGATGGAGAAAATATTAGAAAGAGTATCAAACCTAATGTAGTATTTGAGTTCAAGATAATTTTTCATAAAATGGAGTATTTTGACCACATCATCAATGCTTTAAAAGCTTTGGTGTTTTTAGGTGCATTAGGAACACGAAGTAGAAGGGGCAGTGGTTCATTTTGGATAAAGGACTTAAATTTCAATGAATACACTGATGAGGAATTAAGGAAAAAAGAACAAGAATTGAAAAAGATTTTTCATAATAAAGGTATTACTTCTGTTGAAGGGCTGCAAGAATATGTAGAAGATAATTTTTCAATCACATCCCATGGTAGAAATGATTATTCACACTTAAAAAAAGCCAAAATCTATTTTGCACAAAGTACAACAACTAATTGGGCAATCTCTTTAGAAACTATTGCCAAACCATTTTTTGAGTTTAGAACGACAGTTAAAGGTCGGATAACAGACACTCCTAATTTTGGTTTTCCAATTTTGCACCAAAACCTAAAAACAACTATGCAAGGTGGCAAATGGACAGTAGTTAATGGTAAAAAAGAAATAGATAAACTTGAAAGGCGTTCATCCCCGCTGATTTTTAAATTGATAAAAGTCAATGAAGAAAAAGTTTTTCCGATAGTTGTTTGGCTTAGTGGTGATTTAATCCCACAAGGTTATGAAATTATGGATAAAACGGGACATAACCAAAAATTAGCAAACCCTGAAATAGTGAAAGAATTTTTAGACCAAAAATTTCCAAACCTAACTTCTATTATTTTATGACCTACCTTTTCCTTTTCACCATCGGACCCGTTCAGTCTTTTATTGCCCAAGCACGCAAGACGCAAGATTTGTATGCGGGAAGCCGACTGCTATCCGACCTAATACATTTTGCTACTAACCAAGTTGGTGAGCAAAACATTATTTATCCTGCACCTAACGTGCCTTCAAAACCCAATCGTTTTATTGCCCAAATGCCAATAAGCGATAAAGACGCTATGCGCAATTATGCCGAAGAATTAACAACTGATGTGAAGGCTGAATTTATGCGTATTGCTCAAACATATTTAGGTTGTTTTAGCAATTGGGAGGCTTGTCAACAACAACTTCGTGATTTTTTGGAGGTGCATTGGGCGGCTGTTCCTTATGATGGAAGTAATTATGGAAAAGATTATAAAGAATTAGAACAACAATTAGGGGCTGCTAAAAACTTTCGCCCTTTCAAACAAATCAATGAATGGGGACGTAAATGTAGTGTAACAGGCACACAAAATGCCTTATTTTATCGCAAAAATAAAGGTAAAAAAGAAGCCGCCTATTTGTGTAAAGAATGCATTATTCTGTCGTTTAATGATACCTATCTGCATTATTGGGCATTGGAAGCAGGAGAAGGTTTATCGGCTATTGTTTTGCTCAAACGATTATATGGACGTGTAGGTAACATTTTTGTTGACGAGTTTCCCTCTACAGCAGATATTGCCATGTTAAGTACGTTTAGTAAATTAAACGAAAGAATTGACAACAAAATAAAAACCTTAGCTGATGCTATAGGCGAAACACCCCAAACCATAGGGCAATTTTGGTTTAAAGAAAACTATAACGCAGCCTATTTCACACAACAAGGTAAAGACGGTAAATTAGCTGATGCAAAAGATGCATGGGAACAAATAGACACTTGCATCAAACTCCTTAAGTACAGTTATCACAAATACTACGCCGTTTTGCTATTTGATGCCGATGACATGGGCAAAAAGATAGGAGAGGCAGATGAAAAAATGCAAAATGAACTTTCCGAAAAATTGGGCGAATTTGCGGAATGGGCAAGAAATTACGTAGAAAATGAAAACCGCGGAAAAGTTATTTATGCCGGCGGTGACGACTTTCTGGGAATGCTTACACTACCAACCTTGTACGAAACAGTACAAAAACTGCGACAAAAATTTGCAGAAATAGTAGGCATGAACTTTTCGGCAGGCATTGCCATTGCACACTACAAAACACCCCTCAGCGAAACCCTCCAATGGGCGCGAAAAATGGAAAAACAAGCTAAAGATGTTGATAAAAAGGACGCTTTTGCCATTGCTGCCGTGCGCCATTCGGGACAAGTAACTACCACAAAATTGAAGTGGAAAATTGACTTTGCCAAAGACTACAGCGATGACAATATGACAACAACCGCCCTGCAAATTATTTATGAACAACTGCGCGACAATTTTAGCAGCCAATGGATACGCATTTTAGAAAACGAAGGCGATATTTTTGAAGACGCAGTAAATATAGGTAGTACTTCCTATAAAATGCTTGTTAGTGAATTGCAACGCCTTATTAATCGTGCTTGTAAATTGACGGATAAAGATGCCAAGAAAGTTAATTCTGAACGACTAAGCAAAACTATCACTGAGTTGTTAGATACTATTTGGCTTGTCAATGACAAAAATATACAACCTGTTATAGATTTACTATCCATTGCCGATTTCTCTAACCGCAAAATCAACGAATAAAACCCATGTCCACAAACGTACACACCATATACCTTTATCCTAAAGACCCGCTATTTTTTCGCGACGGTCGCCCTTTTTCTATGGGCGAAGATACAACTGCCAATATGTTGTTTCCGCCAATGCCGTCTGTATTTTATGGCGCATTGCGCGGGCTAATTGCTGCTCATAATGGCATTACAGACGGAAAAATTGCTAAGGAAATGACCGAAAGTGTTGTTATACATAGTATAGATTTGCGCTACGGTAATCAAGCAGATGTGGGAAGTGTAGTAGAAGCAGGTAATTTTGACCCACTGTTTTCAATGCCCTTAGACATTATTGCTTTTAAAAACGAAGAGGAAACCCAAGGTTTGGAATTTAGACAAAAACAAGGACTCGACTCTTCTTTTTTCAAAGACTACGAATTAAAGGCGGCAGAAGCCCAAAAAATACAAGATATTGAAGATTATTTTCTAAACAATTTTTCTTTAACAGACTATTTGAATGATAGCCAAACTATTTTTAATTTAGAAAAAACTGCTGTAAATCTAAATAAGCACAAAATAAGTGAGCCTAAAATTGGCATTGGTCGGGATAAAACAACTTCTACTACTTCATTAGGTAAGCTATATAGAGTGCCTATGCTGCGTACAGAGTATCTTGATAAAAACGACACGGAAAATACAGATTGGATTAGAACTGCACAACTTTGTTTTAGTATCTCTTTTTCTATCAACCAATGCGATAATTTAGAATTGCCTAATAGCGGTTTTGTAAAATTAGGTGCAGATAGTAAATTAGTACGTTTTATAACAGACAATACCGACTTAACTATTGGTAAACCTACATTTTCCGAAGATGAGCAGTTTTTTAAACTATACTTAGCCTCCCCCGCCATTTGGAATGGCGATACCGATTTTGCCATACCCAATCTATTTGCAGCAGCAGCCGAATTGGTGGCAGCCGCAGTAGGGAAAGCAGTTTACGTAGGCGGTTTTGATATGGCTGAAAACAAACCCAAGTCCATGCAACGTGCCGTACCTGCCGGAAGCGTGTATTATTTTAAGCTAAGAAATACTGAAAACGCCGCTCAACAACTCAACGAAATTGTAGAACTCATCCACAATAAATGTATTTCTGACCACCGCGCCCACGAAGGCTTTGGACGTGCATTTATAGGCAAAGTGGATACTAAATTTTTAACAACTAATGCAAATTAACATGAAATACAAAATCTTTACAACAGTAGGTACTTCTATAACAAAAACTCTTAAATTTAGTGGATTTGATGATAAATCATTCCATGAAAATTGGGAGAATAATCGAAAAGCAACTTTTTGTACCAATAAATCAACTTGGAAGGGTAATATAAAAAAACACCTTAACAACACCCAGTTATCCGCCGAAATTAGCAG
This sequence comes from Chitinophagales bacterium, assembly GCA_016787295.1. Taxonomy (GTDB): domain Bacteria; phylum Bacteroidota; class Bacteroidia; order Chitinophagales; family UBA2359; genus JAEUUX01. Next base: position 50,912 of record JAEUUX010000074.1, on the reverse strand, counting down.
CCTGCATAAAATTCACGAATCCTTAAAAGAAGGGGATAAATACGAAGTGTATTTGTTGTGTACAGATACGCTTGCGTCAGCGGTGTGCGCATGGGCAATTCAGCAATGGTTTGAGGGCAATAAAGACAAGTACACTAAGTTCTCCACTGTTCGTTTTGATTCTACGAAAGACCACATTGTAGAAAACTTGCGCATCACAAACCAAACGGACTATGATAGCGGTTTTATGGCATTGATAGACATTTTGAAAAATAAAACGGAAATTAGTAAAGAAGAAAAGGAAAAGGGCGAAGGAGACATTCTAAACATAACAGGCGGCTATAAAGCTATTATTCCTATTTTAACCTTGTATGGACAATTGCGCGAAATGCGACTTCAATACATTTATAATGAAACAGAACTAAAAGATGCCGTTTTGGTAACGGTGGGTAATTTGCCGATTGGTTTTGATGCAGAAAAAATTGAAAGGATTTATCCGTTATTAGATGAAGAAGTGTTAAAGAACATAGACACTAATGCGTTGGATGAAGCATATAAGTTAAAATTGGTAGACGATACAAAACGTAAGCGAACAGCTTTAGGGGAGTTGTTTTTTACATATGCAAATGACTATATTCCTGAAGGAAAAACAGCGCTTGGAATTTTGGTTGAGTACAAATTAGTAGAGTTTTTTAATTTGTATTCGGAAGAGAGAAAAACTTATATAGCAACAAGAAGCGTTGTGATTGATGATAATTCTATTGGCGAAAAAGGTAATGAAATAGATATTTTACTTGAACAGCGCAATAATTCCTTAATTTATGATGCTATTCTTAATAAAGAACCAAACATAGCAATAAAGGAAATGGAATTAACTGATTACATCGCGTGTGAAGTTAAGCCATTGTCTAAGTTTAGTAACGGCGACAAATTTAAAAAAGATGTAAGGAAACAATTTACCGAAACTTGCTCCCACATCAGTAAATGTCAACACAAACCTACTGAGTTTCGTTATATTGTTTATACCTTGTTGAAAGATATACCAGATAGTATAATGACGAATGTTAAAAACCGTATGGTTCGCGTTCGTGATGAAATTGTAGAAGGCAGTTTTCCTATTTCATTTTGGTTAATTACGTTAAACATTCCCGAAACTAAGGATGCCTATAAAGATTTTTTACAAAACCCAATAGAGGATATTACAAAAGTAGACCTTAATTGAACTTTATGGCATTAGTTTCATCTATCCCCCAAAAAAATGAACAATAATCCCTACCAAACCTTTATCTCCCAACTAAAAAACCACATACGTACCACACAATACCAAGCCCTAAAAGCCGTAAACGAGCAGCTATTGAGTTTATATTGGCATATTGGGCAGCAAATTGTAGAGCAACAAACAGCACTAGGCTGGGGAAAATCGGTGGTTGAGCAAATGTCAAAAGACCTACAAACAGAATTCCCCACTATGTCGGGTTTTTCGGCACGCAATATTTGGCGGATGAAGCAATTTTATGAATTGTATAGCCAAAACGAATTTCTGCCACCATTGGTGGCAGAAATAGGTTGGTCGCACCACATTGTCATCATGGAAAAATGCAAAACAGATTTGCAACGCGAATTTTATATCATAATGACCAAAAAATTTGGCTGGACAAAGAATGTGTTAATACACCAAATCGCCAACCAATCTTACGAAAAATACCTGCTCAATCAAAGCAATTTTGACCAAACAATTGCCGAAAACTACCGTCACCAAGCCATTTTAGCTATAAAAGACGACTATCAATTCGGCTTTTTAGAACTTGCCGAACAGCACTCGGAACGCGAATTAGAGTTGGCAATTATCAACAATATTCGACAATTTTTGTTAGAAATGGGCGGCTATTTTTCGTTTATCGGCAGCCAATATCGCCTACAAATAGCCGACAAAGAGTATTGGATTGACCTACTATTGTTTCACCGCAAACTGCGCTGTTTGGTGGCAATTGACCTAAAAATTGGCGAATTTACGCCCGAAATGGCAGGCAAAATGCAGTTTTACTTAAGCGTATTAAACGACACAGTACGCGAAACCGACGAAAATCCAAGCATTGGCATTATCATTTGCAAATCGAAAGACCGAACTATCGTAGAATATGCCCTGCGCGATACCCAAACCCCCATAGGTGTAGCCACCTATACCATAGGCACAACCCTACCCGATAATCTCAAAAACTTGCTACCAAGTGCCGAACTACTCAAAAAACATTTTTTACTCATTAACACCATAAAGCAATAGCAATATGCAACAATCTTCCGAAGTTCTTTTTCTACTCTGCGAAACACCTTTGCACGCAGGTAGCGGCTCCGATTTAGGTTTGATAGACCTACCCATACAACGCGAACGACACACGGGCTTCCCGAAAGTGGAAGGTTCATCGTTAAAAGGTGCCTTGCGCGAAGCTTTTGAAAAAAGCAAAAAAGCTGATAAAACCGCACGAAATCACGAAATTATGGTTCACCGTATTTTTGGCTACGATGATACAAATGCACATGAAGTTGTCAAAAGAAATCCGCGTTTTCTCAATCAAGAAGACCAACAATTTCGTGGTTGCCTTACAGTAACCGATTGTCGGTTGTTGCTGTTTCCTGTCAAATCTCAAAAAGGGGTATGTGTTTGGATAACTTGCCCGCGCGTGGTTACTAAATTTTGTAACGAAATGGCACAAATTGAGCAAAACGAAATGGCACAAATTGAGCAAAACGAAATGGCACAAATTGAGCAAAAAGTGACCTTTGAAATAAAAGCCGATACAGCAAGTAGCAATCTTTCCTTAATAGATGACAAAGTTGGCATTGAGGAGTTTATTTACGGTGGTATTAAGGTAGAAGAAGCAACTACTAATTTTGCCGAACATATTGCTAAACAGTTTTTCCCAAAAAACGACTATATGTACAACCTTATCAAAAACAATGTGGTTGTGTTGCCCGACAACGATTTTGCGCAACTAACCGAACTTTGCACCGAAGTAATTACCCGCACCAAAATAAACAATACAACAGGAACCGTGGCACAAGGACAATTGTTCAACGAAGAATATTTGCCCCAAGAAACTATTCTGTATTCTTTGGTCTTGTTTGAAAACGAGTTTGCCAAAGAAGATACTGCTAATGCTAAAAAAGAAAAACCTAAAACGTTTGAAGAAGTTAAACAATTCTATGAAAAACATTTGCCTCAACACTTTCAGTTAGGCGGCAATGCCACCATCGGAAAAGGTATCGTAAAAACTAATCTTAAATCACCTAAAACCCAAACACAAGAAAATGCCAACTAATATAGGACAAATACGCGCTAAAGCAGCGTGGGGTTTCGCACAAGGAAAAAGTAAAGAATACGGACAGTATGTAAAAAAATTCCCAATGTACATAAAAACAAACGGACTTGTGAATGCAGTAGCGTTTGCCTATTCAAAAAGAGGAAAACCTAATAAACCTAAAAATGAATGGGAACAATTGTATGACGATATTCAAACTTACTTTGAAGTACACGACCCTAATGAAAATATTAAAGGTTTGTTGTCGCAAAAAAAATCTTTAATGGCTGTTTTAGTCGAAGACGTTAGTGACGAACAATTACGCACCATTACTGCCGAAACTCTTGCCTTATTCACATGGTTAAAACGCTTTGTCTCAAATGATTAATCAACAAACAATAATAGCTACTGTTGTTAATAAAGACGGTAGGACTTTCTTAGAAAGTGATAAACATCCAGGAAAGCGTATATTTTTTAAATTCCAATGGCTCCGTGAACGTGGAAATATACCAGAGCGTGCAGAAGTAGGTGATAAATTTGAAATCATCGTACAAACAGCTCCTAATGGTTTTGGATTAGAAGTTGCTAGATTTATAAACAAAGTTTCTGCAAAACAGAATAATCCAATTAAAAAAAATGAACGGACTATGGCAAATGGGTTTGAATATACCCCTATTATAGATGCTGATAATAACAATTTTGCTTTGTTCATTAACAAACCTCCTCAACTTCTGGTTACCCCAGAGTGGGGATTAAAAAAGTATTCGAAGCAGGATAAAAAGATAAAACAGCAGGATAAAGAAGATCGCAAAGAAAGCCGCAATGTAAACGAAGCCATCAACAATTTCTCTTTCAATAAACAGCAAATCAAAAACCTAAACGCACGTCAGGCAGAGTACGTAGTAAGGGTCTGTCAAAGTTCTGATAGTATTAAAACAAAACTACACCCTAATTCGCGTTTGGCAATTGGTTTAGGCACAGCTTCTGTTTACGAAACAGGTATGCTATTACACCATATTTATGGCATTCCTTACATACCGGCAAGTAGCGTTAAGGGTGTTGTGCGCAGCTATATCATTTCAACAGTTTTTGGCAATAACGAAGTTGAAGCCTTGAAAGACAAAACTTTTTGCGATATTTTTGGCTGTAGCGGAGAAGGTAAAGTTGAAGTGGCTAATGGAGAAAAAGTTGATTTTAAATCATACTATAAAATAGAGGCAGAAAAAACAAAAGCTCAAGACAATGGTGACCGCCAAGGCAAAGTTATTTTTTTCGATGCCTTTCCTTCCGAAAATCTTAAAGTAAAAATTGACGTAATGACTCCACATTATGGAGATTATTATGCAGATAAAATTGACAAAGATACAGGACTGCCTACCCCGCCTGCTGATTATTTATCTCCCAATCCCATTACTTTCTTGACTATTGATGCAGGCACTTGCTTTACTTTTTATGTTGGTTTAGGATTGGATGAGTCAAATGAGTTAGCTAATTTTAAGAAAGATGACAATAAAATGTCTATGCTGAACCTCATAAAACACCACCTAACCACCGCCCTAACCCAACAAGGCATAGGCGCAAAAACCGCCGTAGGCTACGGCTACATGCAGCCTACCTCACCAACGTAACATTACCCTTAAGCACCATTGGCGCACCATCGCACATCAGCGTCAAATAGAAAACATAAACCCCCATCGGTTGCGGCAGGCCTTTGTAGGTGCCGTCCCACCCTGCCGCGTTGCTGTCTTTGGAGCTAAAAATTTCTTCCCCAAAACGGTTGTAGATTTGTAGACTCACAAAACTGTTGGGCGTATAGACAATAGCATGAAATTCGTCGTTCACCCCATCATTGTTGGGACTAAAAGCATTCGGCAAAGAATAACATTGCGTTGGCACAAACGGAATAACATTGACCTGCACCGTGTCGAGCATTGCACAAGCATTCGCATCTTGAGCAATGGCAATATATGAAGTGCTTTCTTGCGGACTGACAATAATGCTCAAAGCCGTTGGATTGTCTATTGGGGCGTTGGATTGCCATTGCAAAGTGCTAAAACTACCCGTTGCCGTAAGCGTAATATTTTCGCCTTCGTCGATAGTCGCTTCGTTGGGCGTTAGCGTGAGTGAAGGCGGCTCGGCAAGTTGGATTTGTAGGCTGTCGTATACTATAGTATTGCAGGCATCATTGAGTTGCACCGAAACCGCAACGGTTTGCGCTTGAGTACAGGATAGGGTAGGAGAGAGGCTGTTGGCATTGTCGAGCGTATCGAGGCTCTGCCACAAAAGTTGCGCACTGTTGGGAAGTGTTTCGGCAATAGATAGCGGTAAAGATAGCGGCAGTTCGTTGGCACAAAGCAGGCTGTCTGCCACAATGTGCAGTTGCTCGAAAGCGGGTTGTCGCACCACCACCGTCACATTGCCCGACCCCGAACAGCCACCGTCTTCATAAATGGCAGTATAAGTCGTTGTGGTTGTGGGCGTAGCAATAGGGTTGGCAATGTTGGGATTAGACAAACCTTCGGCGGGTAGCCAAGTGATTTGGGTGTTGCTGGTGTTGGCATTGGGCAGACAAACCGACAAGCGCATATCAGGACGCAAGTTGGTGACCAAGGCATTGTTGACCAGTGAACAGGGATTGTTACCTATTGAACTTTGTGCTTTGATAGTGCTTGAATAAGTGAGTGTTGAGACGGCAACTTCGTCAAATTGATTGGCATTAGTGTTGTGATGACAAATTTCTACTACAATATTGCTGCTTCCGTCCCACGCAAAAGGCGTATCTAAGGTGTACATATTCCACATTTGCGCGGTGGTGACGAGGTTAGTAGCAGCATAAACTTCCGTTAGTCCATCTATAAAAGTAGTGATATTGTCAATTTGTGTACAGCCCATTTTGATGTAAAATTGAGATAGAGGAGCGGTAGAAAATTTGCGGGTTATGTAGAAACCCATTTCTTTAATCAAACCGTCATTAATATTGCCCATGGCTTGCAATTCGGCGGCGGTGTAGATGAATTGTAGCCTGCCGTTCTCCCAAAAACCATTATAAGGTGTAAAATTAAACGACGAGTCGATGTGTGTACCCAAGGTGACGAGGGTGTCAATACCATTACACGCACTATTGCTAATACCGCAGGTTAATTGTGGCAAATACACAGCAGTGCTATTCAACTGCACCGTTTCGCCCACACAAACCGTATCGGCGGCGGCAGTAGCCATGACCGTACCCGTGAAGTCGCTGAACGTGACCGTAGTGGTAGCAGTAGCTACGCAAGCGGTGGTGTTATCGGTGATTTGGACGGTATAAACGGTGGGTTGCTGAGGTGTGGCGTAAATAATGGCATCAGTTGGCACGTTGACGCTGGCTTCGGGCTGCCAATAGTAGCTATAGTTACTGCCACTGGGTTCGGCATAAAGCACTACCCCGCTATTGTTGGCACAAACAGCAGGCGAAGTGGGCGTAATATTTGCAGTAAAAGTATTGTGACGTTCGATAAACAAAGTATCACTCAAACCGCATTCATTGGTGACAATATAAGCTATATTGTCACCAATATTTGTAGGTGGAATAAGCTGCACGACCGAACCATTGGCGTTTTGCGAAAAAGGAGCAGGCGACCAAGCAAATTGACTACCATTAGTAGGCATGACCGTAAGAGGCGTGTTGCTCGAATTGCAAAAACTAAGGTCTGCACCTGCGTCGGGTGCGCCATAGACGTGGAGCAGAAAATTACCCGTCCAAGTGGCGGGAACAGGACAATGGTTGTCCGTCATATTGATTTGAAGAGCATAATCTCCCATGTCTGCTATGGTAGGTGTCCATTGAAAAGTGATTTGTTTGTCATAACCCGAAGCAGGTGGGGCGGTATTGACGATAAGTTGGGCAGTATTGGGGAAAGTATTGATGTTCGATGTCACGACCACATTATTGCCGTCTATGTCGTTGGCTTGGAGCATAAAATTGATAGGTTCGCCAATACAAACGTTTAGAATATTGCTCGAATTAGGATTATCAACCGATAGCGCTTCATTGTTACAATTGAGAATAAGCCATTGCATATCGCGCCGAATGCTCCCAATTTTTACACCATTTCGATATTCTTCTATCAAAACGGCTATCACAGGACGTTGCGCACCCAAAGGCGAAAAGCTAATATCACCATTTTCGGGATCAATGCTAAGGCTGCCGTTCAGCGGGTTTTGGCTGTTTAGACCGCCAATGTATGGAATAGCATTGTTGGGACTGTCCAAAGGCGGCACCAAACTATAGACCAAACTATCCCCATCGGGATCAATGAGGCTTTGGATAAAAGTATGCTCGTTGGCACAAAAATAAGGAACGGCTATGCTGCCTATGGTGGGCGAATTGTTGCCTGCCAAGGTATTGTTCAGCGTAGCTTCGGTATATAGCCGATAAAAATCGGGCGTAAATAAATTGGTGATATCCGCGCTGCGGGTTTGTCCGGTGGGAAGTTGGTAGCTTATCGTCCAATCGGGACAATTTTCGGGCAAAGCAATAATGTGGCGATAGATGTATTGCTCCACACCGGGATAACTGCCACCGTTGCAGCTACTAAAAGCAGTTGGGCAGAGTTGAGAAACATTGTCGCCCGATATGTTGGTGTCTTCCTGCAAATTGGCAGTAAATAGTTGCCCACAGGTGGACGAACTTATGGTAATAGGCGGATTATTAGGCGGCGTGTCTTGGATAGTACTATTGCAATCAAAATAAAAATACAAAAATACTTCGTATTGGTTGCCGCTTATCCACTCGTAGCGCAGGTCAACTGCCATGGCATGATTGGCATGGAGGGAAATAGAGCATAAGACGCTTATGAGATAACTGCCCAAAAGTAGCAGGCAATAGCCATAGATATTTTTTTTCATGGAATAAAGTTGATGCCACAAAGTTTTTGTGGGTCTATGTTTTTAGATATTGTGTGTATAAAACAGAAAAATTTATGCTTGGATAGGGGGAATGCTTCGGCAATGAGATGAGTAGCAAATTTATGTGGTGTTCCGTTTAGAATTATTTTGTCGAATACCTTTTTTTGGGCGTTTCCCTGCGGGTCGGGCTTTACAGGGCTTCGCTGCCGCTACGGTGCAAGCACCAGCCTGCGGCTGCCCTTACAATCCCTAACGCGCTTCGCCATTCGAAAAAGATAGCTCGCTGTCTTGGCATTATTGCTTGAAACATTTCTAAAAAATGCTTTGATGATGGGGCGTACATAAACAATGGGCATTTTTCAAGTGTATAATCCAATAAAATTTGTACCTTTGCCCCCAACTTGATACCTCAAAAGATGAACGAAACTGCTTTACCGCTGCAAGGCATCAAAGTCCTTGACCTTAGTCGCCATTTACCAGCTCCTTTGGCGGGTTTATTTTTGGCAGATATGGGAGCCGAAGTCTTAAAAATAGAAGACATACGTTCTCCCGACCCTATTCGGCTGTATCCTCCATTTATTGGCAATGAATCGGTTTATTTTTTAGCGCTTAATCGAAACAAAAGTTGTTTGTCTTTTGATTTTCGCAGCGAACAAGGTAAATCTGATTTTCTGGAATTGCTCGCCACTGCCGACATTGTGATAGAGTCTTTTAGAGCAGGGATTTTGCAACAGATAGGCATAGATTATGCCACAGCTCGGACTATCAATCGGCGTATCATTTATGTTTCTGTGACGGGTTATGGACAAAGCGGCACTTTGGCGGGACATGACCTCAACTTTTTGGCAAAATCGGGCGTTTTGTCTCTCAATTTAGATGCAGAAAACCGTCCTATTATTCCTACTTTTCAGTTGGCTGATGTGGCAGGAGGCACTTATCCTGCCTTGAATGCTTGTTTGTTGGCATTATATCGACGTGAAAAAACGGGAGAAGGTTGTCATATCGATGTGGCAATTACGGATAATTTATTGCCTTTGTTGGCTTTGCCCTTGGCTGTTGCTCAAGTCAATAGTGAGCAAGAAAGCTTGCAACAAAACCGATTGTTATCGGGCGGACTGCCTAATTACAACTTGTATCGTTGTGCCGACGACCGTTATGTGGCTTTGGCAGCGTTGGAACCGAAGTTTTGGCGCAACTTTTGCCAAGCTGCACAACACGAAGAATGGGAGAACGAACTTATGAGCGGTAATATGCACGACATTTTAACTAATTTCTTTGCACAACACGAAAGCCATTATTGGCAAAGCATTTTTGAACCTGTCGATTGTTGCTTTAGTTTAGTCAACAACCTAAGCAATATTTTGCAAGCCCCAACTGTAGAACAACACCAATTATTGGTTCATCAACCTATTGCGAACAAAGATTTCAAAACTCTACGCTACCCTATTCGCTTTGTCGAAGCGTAAAAAAAGGAAGTTGGGTTATTTGAAACCTTACTTCGAACCCAAAATAGTTGCGGAATGTACTTTTTTGATTGTTTTTTGCGCAAAAGCATTTTTTTTGTCATTCCTGTGTCCTATTATTGCCCAAAAACGCTTACCTTTGCGGGCTATATGACCGCCTAAACATAATGTAGACCTATTTTGAAGTTCATTCGTCGCATATATAATCAATTTAATACCGAAACCAAAGAGCTAACACAGCGTTTGGAGCGGCTATTAGGTTTTATCCCAACCAATTTATCCATTTTTAAGTTGGCGTTTAAACATACGTCCCGCACTACCGATGCTCATACTAGCAACGAACGCTTAGAGTATTTGGGAGATGCGGTTTTAGGTGCTATAGTAACAGAGTATTTGTTCCGAAAATATCCCCTTAAAGGTGAGGGTTTTTTGACCGAAATGCGCGCCAAAATCGTCAATCGCAAGCAATTGGGAGATATCGGAGATAGGTTGTTGTTAAAAGATTTTTTGGACTACGACAAATCTTATGTTACGGTCAATAGCACCATGCTTGGTAATGCTTTGGAGGCATTAGTGGGAGCTATCTATTTAGATGCGGGTTATGAAAAAACCCAAAAATTTGTGTTCGACCGCATTATTTTGCCTTATATAGACTTAGATGAATTGGATTCTAACGACATTAATTTCAAAAGTCGTTTGTTTGAATGGTCTCAAAAGTTTGAGAAAAAACTTACCTTAGATGTCGTAGAAGAAAAAATGGTCAACAAAACACGTATTTTTGTTGTAGCGGCGTATGTCGATGGTAAATTGGTGGGCAAAGGCGAAGGACGCAACAAAAAAGATGCCCAGAAAAACGCTGCTAAAGAAGTATACGAAAAACTAAATGTAGCCGCCGAAATGTTGGATAGTACCAAATAAATATCGCACATCGGCTGTTCCAACCACCTAAAACAATTTAAACTTTCAATGAAAATAGTAACTGTTAAAAACAAAGCCAAATACGTTCGTTTATACGCTTTGGCAGAGGCAATAAAAGCTATTAAACCATGGCAATTTTTGTACGAAGACCAACTTTTTGCGGTGGTGTTAGACAAGAACGAAGTGTTTTTTTGCAGTATCATGGGCAAAAACAAAGAAGTTTATGCTATGGCAATGTATGAAGGATTCGACTCCTTTATGCATTTTGTTAAAATGGCAAGCGGTTCTCCAATGGATCCCTTTGCTTTTTTGATAGAGCAAAAAACAACTATGTTGTATTTCGAATTGTTAAAAGACTTAGAAAACGAAGACAAAGCAATTCTTACAGCTTTGGGGTATGAACAAAAACCCCGTGTTCGTTATCCACAATTTAGAGATATGACACCCCTTTATGTACCTTGTCCACTTCCTGATGACCGCCTTGATATAACCATAACAGTCTTGGAACAAGCCTTGTTTATGTTAGAAGAAGCGAGCAAAGAACCCCAGAATTCGGTGCTTAGAAACTCCGAACGACTGGCAGAATACATTCCCGCCGCTGTTGGTACGCTTAACGAAAACGGACAATACGAATGGAAATACGACCTAGTTTCACCCGATGAATGGGACGACGACGAGGAATGGGATGAGGACGATGAATGGGACGACGATGATGAGGAATGGGACGATGATGACGACGACGACGACGACGACGACGATGATAATTGGGAAGAAGACGAAAAAGTTGAGGAGGCTATAGTTATCCCGTTGCACTATGCGTCAAAAATAGCAGCTATCAAAAAATTACCACAAGGAGAGGACGGCATTTTTATAACAACTTTAGTTATTCCTGCACCAGTCAAGGAAAAAAACGATAAACGTGCCTATTACCCTAGTCTGATAATTGGTTTTGATACCGAAACTAACGAGATAATAGATGACCCTATCTCAATGATAGACAACCTATGTTCTCCCAAAGAATTGCGACAATACATAGAAAAGTATTTCTTTGATACCATAGAAAGGCTCGAAATAATTCCGTCTGATATCTATATCAATCAAAGCAAACTATACGAAATCCTCAAACCTTACTGCACAACACTACATATTGAAATATCGTTGGTGGAAGATGACGAAAGCACAACAACCATGTTAAACATGCTCCGTCAGATGTTTTTTAACATGAATAGATAGGCTATTTTGCGTAATATTTAGCAACAAACGTGACTGTCTCAAAAGTCGTTAAAATTATCATATTGTAATTTTTTATTTACAAAACGCTGATTTAGGAGTGTTTATAAATAAAATTTTATTTAAAATAATGATAAAATTGACTTTTGAGACAGTCACGTTTATTTATGCTATCTGGAAATGTTCATGATTTTATCCATACGATTCATAAATAACCTGCCCTTTGCCATAACCCATATTTCCCAAACGTTCGCGTGCCTCATTGAGCATTACATCCCAGCCACACAAATAGAAATAAGCATCGCGACGGTCAGCATATAACTCTTCATAAATATTATGTACATAACCTTTTCTACCTGTCCATTCAGGAGATTTTTCGCGCGATAAAGTAGGGTGATAATGAAATCTATCCCATTCGGCAGCCAATTGTTCCAGTTCGGCTCGATACAACACATTGTCCATTGTGCGCGACCCAAAAATAAGGTGTATAGCAGGTGGTTGTTCGCGTTGTTGATGTAGATAGTGCAACATAGAACGGAACGGTGCTACTCCTGTGCCTGTGCAAATAAAACAAATTTCTTTGCTCAAATCTTTGGGCAAGAGGAAATTACCCAAAGGACCCCGTAAAATGAGTGAGCTACCCTCTTGTACGTCCTCAAATAGATAACGTGTGCCTGCTCCACCCTCCAATTGTACAATCACAAATTCCAATACATTAGTGTCGTTGGGTGTTGAAGCTATTGAATAGCTGCGCCAACGTTTATTTTTTTTCTCGTGAATAGGAAGGTCAAAAGTGAAAAACTGACCGGGTTGATAATCTATACGTTCAACACTTGGAATACGCACCCAAAAGCGACGTGTGGTAGGACTTTCGTGTGTAATGCGTATAAATTCGCCTTCCATCCAAGGACTTAGTGCCATATTGAATAAATAAAATAAAAAAGTGAAAAACAAAAAATTGTGCTTCATCTACACGATAACAGCACTTAACGGGCGCAAAGTTACAATTGTTTTGGCACAAAATTAACGCAAAAAGGACAAAAAAACAATTTTAAACGCTTATGGCATCTTTTTTGCCATTTTTATATTCCAAACCCCTACGAACTTGTTGTTTTTTTATGTATCTTTGTCCCCAAAAACATTTTTGTATGTCTATCCGAACTACTTTAGTTGTGCTTGTTACTGTTCTTGTGTCTTTATATTCTGGTCACATTTCGGCACAAACAGAGTGCAAAAAAATGCCCAATTTTGTGCAAAAAATGGGATACGATCCCAACCGTGTTGCTTTTAGTACCTCCGAAAAGCATATCATGGGTATCGTACTTATCGAATTAAACCCCCAAACAGGGCAACGTAACAAACAGTATCAGCACTCTTCTTGGAAAGAAGCGGGTTATATGAGTGGCATTGCCATAGACGAAAATGGCAATGTTTATGCTGTTCCCGCTCCAACAGTAAATATCCTTTACAACAAACCCGAAGACCAAAATTACATATATAAAATGGATGCAAATACAGGAGAAATGAGCCGTTTTGTGGAGTTGCCTGCCACCGCCGAACCCAGCAACCACAACCCGTATGGCACTTTGGGCATCTATTATGATTGTGATACCCACCATTTATTTGTAACTTCCATTCTTGGCTCAACACAGACGGCGGAAAAAGGACGCATATTTGCAGTAGATGTCCAAACCAAAAAAGTGTCTGTTGTTGTTGATAAGGTAGATGCTATGGGAATCGGTATGGCTCAAGTAGAAGGAACCCGATGGTTAGTATATGGTAAAACGCGCGAATCAGCTATTTTTGGAATGCCCCTCGACCGCAATAACCAAGCTACTGCTTCGCCTACAATGCTTATTAACTTAGACAACATGGGACCACGTGGCGACGACCACGCCCGAAAAATCCGTTATACTCAAGGAGCATTGCAAGTCAATGCAACTTCGTTCTATTATAACCTTACAGCCCCTACCGAAAAACCAGAAACAATTTATATTTATATGTATGATGCCACACAAAAACAATGGAGATTAGTGCGATATGAATAAAATACAGAATATAAACATTTTGGAGTAATAAAATGCTGGCGATAATAAACAAAAAACAATAGTTTGTACCATTCAAAACCCCAACAAGGTGACGACATTAACCACAACAAAGATAAACGCAATACCATGTTGTTGGGGTTTGTGTAGATGGAAACTATTGCCAAAATAATTTGATTTTTATGACAATAATCCCCTTCTCGCCAAAATCATTGATGAACCCAAAGTATTTATACCCAAAAACAAAAAAATATTGCAATTACTATTGACACAACATTTTTTTGTCGTACCTTTGCACCCTATTACAAGTCATTCTATATATGCTCTCAAAAACCTGTGAGTATGCCATAAAAGCCACCCTCTATTTAGCCCAAAAAGCACATCAGAGTGAACGAGCAAATGTAAAAACTATTGCCAAAGCAATAGACTCTCCCGATGCATTTACTGCCAAAGTCTTGCAACAGTTGGTTAAACATGGCATTGTTACTTCCGTAAAAGGAACAAATGGCGGTTTTTTTATTGAACCTCAAACATTGCCAAACCTTACATTGCTACAAATTGTTGTAGCAATAGAGGGAGATGGCTTAGTAAAAGATTGTGTGTTGGGCTTAAAAAATTGCTCTAATGTTAACCCATGTCCTATGCACGACAAATATGCTCCGATTAGAGATAATATACTCAATATGCTGCAATCTTTGCTCGTCAATGATTTGGCAACCCAACTGGAGCAAAATATGATTTTTTTGAAGAGCAAATAATGCAAAACTCAAAAAAAATAATGACTTGCCGAAAGTCATTTTTATTTGAGCTTAAATAAGACAAACTTGTCCTTTTTGTTGTTCAGTCATTTTTTTAAAACAAAATAAGACATTTTTATCCTAATTAACTGACTATTGAGCGCGTTAAATTGCATACCTAAAAATAGGGTATTTTTATCCTATTTTTGGAAGATGCCAAACCAATTTGTACAAAATAAAAATGCCGCTACGTTTTTTTAAAACAAAATAAGACATTTTTGTCCTATTTTTATATCCAACAAACAAAAACAATATAAACAGTATTTTCATGAAACAAGTTAAATTTTACACTTTAGTTGCCTTTCTCTTGTTGTTGGCAGCTTCTTGTAGAGACAACAATACCCACAAAGCAAGCACACACTCTACGGACAATACCACCATTCCTGTATCGGGCGAAAGCCCCGCCGAACTAACCGCGCCACCCATGGTTCCTAAACCGATAGGCAATAGAGCCGCTACCAAATTGGTCGTAAATATGGAAATTGTGGAAAAAGAAAGCACAATGGCAGACGGCGTAACCTACACTTATTGGACATTTGGAGGGTCGGTGCCGGGTAGTTTTATCCGTACCCGTGTGGGTGACGAAGTGGAGTTCCATTTAAAAAATCACCCCGACAATAAACTCCCACACAATATTGACCTACATGCGGTTACGGGTCCTGGCGGTGGCGCAAAATCGTCTTTTGTAGCTCCCGGACACGAAGTCACGTTTTCTTTCAAAGTCATCAACGAGGGTTTGTATGTCTATCACTGCGCCACAGCTCCTGTAGGTATGCACATTGCCAACGGTATGTATGGTTTGATATTGGTAGAACCCGAAGGCGGTTTGCCACCTGTGGACAAGGAGTATTATGTAATGCAAGGCGATTTTTATACCAAAGGCAAAAATGGTCAAGCGGGTTTACAAGCCTTTGACATGCAAAAAGCCTTTGATGAAAAACCCGAATATGTCGTATTCAACGGTAGTGTAGGCTCTTTGACAGGCGACAAAGCCTTGACTGCCAAAGTAGGCGAAACAGTACGCTTGTTTGTGGGCAATGGCGGTCCCAATTTGGTGTCATCGTTCCACGTCATTGGCGAAATTTTTGACCGCGTACATGTTGAAGGCGGTAATCTAATCAACGAAAATGTACAAACTACTTTGGTTCCAGCAGGTGGCTCGGCTATTGTGGAGTTTAAATGCGAAGTTCCCGGTACTTTGATATTGGTTGACCACTCTATTTTCAGAACCTTTAACAAAGGCTCCTTGGGCATGTTGAACGTGACAGGTGAACCTAACAAAACCATTTATAGTGGCACACAACAAGAAGGCATTTATCACCCCGAAGGCGGAACTATACAAACAATGCCCGAAGAAGCAGGTAGTGCTGCCCCAAAAGCAGCTAATTTGACCGAAAGAATTGCAATGGGTAAGGCTGTTTATGGCAAAACTTGCTTTGCTTGCCACCAAGCTAATGGCGAAGGTTTGGGCGAGGCATTCCCTCCTTTGGCTAAATCAGACTTGCTCAATGCCGATGTCAATAATGCCATTGATTTTGTGCTAAAAGGAAAGAGCGGCGAAATAACCGTCAATGGCAAAAAATATAATGGTGTGATGCCCGCCCAAACCTTATCGGACGAAGAAGTTGCCAATGTACTTTCTTTTGTGTATAGTAGTTGGGGCAATAATGGCAAAGAAGTTACGCCTACTATGGTAGCTGCCCGCAGAAAAAAATAAGAACTTAGCTTGCTACAAAATGTGTTATTATTTTATTTGGTTATTTTTATCCTTGGGTTAAAGGCTTAAGGTTGCTGTAAGGCAGGTGCTTGCAATATAGCATAACGAAAATCTGTAAGCACACCCCTTGCCGCTTTTAAGGTGGCAAGGGGAAGCCCAAATGAATAAAAAAGTGCAAAATTAAAAAGTCAAAAAAAACTTGATGCTCGTTACTCTATATCCTAATTGTTGCATATATTTGCTATATAAAATAACAGTGGGCTGTTGCATACTACTCGCCCTAAGTGCTTGTACTGCCAATGACCCTGCCGCACCCCCAACCCATAACAGCAACAAAGAACCAATAACTGCCGATACTTCGGCAGCATTTCCCAGAGCGGAGCAAATGGTTGCCATAAGCAAAGGTCAATATACGGCTTTGTATGGCAAAAAAGAAGCCATAGCCGTCAATGACTTTTGGATAGATGTGTATCCAGTGACCAATGCCGATTTTTTGGCATTTGTGAAAGCTAACCCGCAATGGAGACGCTCCAAAGTCAAAAAAATCTTTGCCGACGGCAACTATTTGCATACGTGGCAAAACGATACTATGCTCAACAATGGGCAATTGCTTAACGCCCCGGTCACCAATGTATCGTGGTTTGCCGCCAACGCTTTTGCCCAAACAATAGGCAAAAGGCTACCCACCTTAGACGAATGGGAGTATGTGGCAATGACAGACGAAACGACCAAAGATGCCCGAATTAAAAAAAGCTATAACCAATATATCCTAAGTTGGTACGAAACCCCCAAGACCTTTAACAATGCCATTGGGCAAACCTACAAAAACGTTTGGGGTGTATATGACACGCATGGCTTGGTGTGGGAATGGACAAGCGATTTTAACTCCTTGTTAATGGACGGCGAAAACCGCAATACCGCAGCAGACGATAATAATCTGTTTTGTGGGGGCGGCTCGCTCGGTGCCAACGACCTGATGAACTACGCTGCTTTTATGCGATATTCCTTTCGGGGCAGCCTCAAAGCCAATTTTTGCATACAAAATTTAGGGTTTAGATGCGTTAAAGACACAAACAATACACCATAATACAGATGAAAAGCATACTTTTTTACATAGGACTGATGTGGCTATTAGCGGGCTGCCAAAAAACACAAGTCAAAACACCTGATAGCGAACACCCACAAGCAACTACTTCGTTGCCTACCGATGATGAAAGCATTTTTAATCTCACATCTACCTGGCACACCGAAGAAGGCAACGCAATACACTTAGCCGACCTCAAAGGCAAAGTATTAGTGATGGTAATGATTTATACCTCTTGCAAAGCCGCTTGTCCACGCTTGGTAGCAGATATGCAAAATATTGAACGCCAAGTGCCTGCCGACAAAAAATCGGACATGCATTATATTTTAGTGAGCATTGACCCCAAAAACGATACGCCCGAAAAATTAAAAGCCTTTGCCATTAAAAATATGATGGACGGCGAAGAGTGGACATTTTTGCAAGGCAACGAACAAACTGTGCGCGAATTTGCCAATGTGTTGTCGGTGAAATATAAGGAAATTTCGCCCTTAGACTTTTCACACTCCAACATTATCAGCGTTTTTGACCACAATGGCATATTGGCACATCAACAAGAAGGTTTGGGCGTGGATAATAAAGAAACGCTTGAAGCCATTAACCGACTTGCTAAAAATTAAATTTTTAAACAATAACAATATAAAAAACCATAACGTATCATGAACAAAGTACAACAAAAAATCAGTTTGGCACTAAGCCTATGTTTAGTAGCTTTCATTGTTGCTTGTGGTGGTGGCGAACCTCCCAAGACCGACCCTAATGCACCACCACCTCAATCTATGGTAAAAGAGGACGTTCCCGACGGCAAAGCCATTTATACCAAAACTTGCCAAGCCTGCCACCAAGAAAATGGACAAGGTGTTCCCAAAGCTTTTCCTCCTTTGGCAAATGCCGATGTGCTAAATAGCAATGTGGAGGGAGCTATTGACGGTGTAATACACGGACGAAAAGGCGAGTTGATTGTCAATGGCGAAAAATATAATACCGAAATGGCTCCTTTGGGCGGCACACTCAACGATGCCGAAATTGCCGCTGTATTGACCTATGTATATAGCCAATGGGGTAATAATGGCTCGGTTATAACGCCCGAAATGGTAGCAGCAAGAAGAACCAAAAAGTAACTCAAAACATCATGAAAAAAATCTTATTAGCTCTAACCCTATTGGTTAGTTCATGGTTTTGCCATGCCCAGCAATTAGATATTAACGGTGATTTGCGCGCACGATTGGAATATCGCGACGGATACGGTACGCTAAAACCCGATACCTTAGACGCAGCCCTATTTGTGACCCAACGCGCACGCCTCAATATTGACTTTGCCTCCAAAAACCTCAAAATGCGCATATCGCCTCAAAATTATCATGTTTGGGGCGATGTGGCAACCACCTCCAAAAGTGATTTAGGCAATGCTTTTCACGAGGCATGGGCAGAGGCAGTAATCAATAAAAAATTTTCCATGAAATTGGGTCGTCAAGAAATTGTTTATGACGACCACCGCATTTTTGGAAATGTAGATTGGGCAATGCAAGCCAGAAGCCACGACGCTTTTGTGGCGAAATATTTGCCCGATAGCAACCATACTATTCATATAGGTTTTGCGCTGAATGCCAATAAAGAAAGCAATTTTAAAGAAAATTACCTATTGCCACAATACAAAGCAATGCAGTATTTGTGGTATCATGGCGATTTCAAAAACATAGGGCTTAGTTTTTTGTTCCTCAACAATGGAATGCCCTTTATTGATGCAGGCAAAGAAAAAGTAGCCTATAGCCAAACTATCGGACCTCGGTTGACCTACAAAAAAGGCAAACTAAATGCTGATGCGGCTATATATCTCCAAACGGGTAAAATAGGCTTAAACGAGGTTTTGGCGCAATATTATACCGCTAACTTGAATTATAAAGCCATTAACACCTTTACCATAGGTATTGGAGCAGAGTATTTGTCGGGCAAAGCCCAAGATGACGCAACTACTACCATCAAATCCTTTAATCCCTTGTATGGCACAAACCACAAATTTAATGGCTACATGGACTATTTTTATGTGGGTAATCACCTCAATTCGGTGGGTTTGATAGATATGTATGCCAATTTGGTGTATGAAAAAAACAAATTGATGCTCAAGTTGCAACCACATGTATTTTCGGCAGCAGCATCACTTTACCAAGCAGGCACCAAACAAGACAATTTGCTGGCTACGGAGTTAGACCTCACTTTTGCCTACAAATTGTTTGAAAACGTAACCATAGACGGCGGCATTTCTAAAATGTTGGCTACCACATCAATGGAAACCTTGAAAGGTGGCAACAAAGACAATGGCAACTATTGGGGCTATGTGTCTATGAAATTTACCCCCAAATTACTTTCCTATAAAAACGAACCTAAAAAATGATAAGCAATAATTTAGCCGACCAAACTGTTGCCCAAGTAGTGAGCGATAACATTAAGGCAGCGCATGTATTCAAAAAATATGGCATAGATTTTTGTTGTGGGGGAGGTATTTCGGTGCAAAAAGCGTGTGAAAAGAAAAACTTGGACACCGCCACAGTTTGTGATGAAATAGCACAATCACGCCAAAAAGGTGTCCGTATGCCTGATTATCAAAATTGGTCCTTGCCATTTTTGATAGATTATATCGTCAATACGCACCATGTATATGTCACAGAATCGCTCCATATTTTGAACCAATATGTAGAAAAAGTGGCAAGAGTACACGGAGAACATCACCCACCTTTGTTGGATATTCGGCGTTTGTATCATCAACTCGCCGATGAACTGAGCCTACATTTGCAAAAAGAAGAAACGGTTTTGTTTCCCTATGTCAAATCTTTGGCAGCCGCCCAGCAAGACCCACAAACGGCATTTTATCAACCACCTTTTGGCACAGTCAATAACCCTATTGCGTTGATGCGTGCCGAGCATGATACGGCAGGTGAAATTTGTAAAGAAATAGCCGACCTCACCGAACAGTATCAAACTCCCGAATGGGCATGTAATACGTTCAAAGCCTTGTATGCCAAATTGCAGGAATTTGAAGAGGATTTGCATATACATGTCCATTTGGAAAATAATATCCTGTTTCCCAAAGCTATTTTGTTGGAGAAAGAAGTGTTAGCAACCACACTGCATCAAGTATAAATTATTGAGGCAAAGGAAACAAAATTCAGGAATTTTAGAGCTATTAATGGCAAAACGAACCTTATTATCGGGTAAAAATAGGGTTCGTTTTGTTGAAAATTCATTAACCAATAAAAATCAAACAGTATATGTTATCTAAATCGCAAGCACGTACTTTCTTTTTGGGCGGTACGGCAGTGACGTTTCTAATCTTTTTAGGTTTATCTTGGAACTCGCTGTCCAACGAAGTACCCAAACAAACCCATCCCGAAAACTTAACACCCCAAGTCATTGCAGGCAAACAATTGTGGGAAGCAAACAATTGCATGGGCTGCCACACCATTTTGGGCGAAGGGGCATATTATGCACCCGAATTGACCAAAGTGGTAGAACGGCGCGGCGAAGGATATATCAAAGCCGTGTTAATGTCCAAAGAACCTTGGCAGCCACGCGGTCGCAAGATGGTGGCATACGGTTTTTCGGACGAGCAAGCCATGCAGTTAATAGAATTTCTAAAATGGATAGGCAATACCGACTTAAACGGTTTTCCGCCAAAACCCGATTATCAACAATCTACCCAAAATACTACTAAATAATCCCCAAAAATTGTACAAATATGAGATATAAATCACAAAAAGTAGCTTATTGGTTTTTTGCTTTATCCATGTTGTTGCTTACCCTACAAATCGTCTATGGTTTTGTGATGGGTTTTGACCGCATAGGCTGGCAAGGGCTACACGACTATATTCCTTTTAACACGGCAAGAGCCGTACATACCAATTTATTGGTCATGTGGTTGCTATCCGGTTTTATGGGGGCGGCTTACTACATCATACCCGAAGAATCGGAACACGAATTGGTCAATGTCAAATTGGCATACATACAACTTATTGCATTTGCTCTGGTAGGCGTTGCTGCCATTGTGGGCTATCACTTCAACTACTGGGAGGGTAGGAAGTTTTTGGAAATCCCGCGTCCTTTAGATTGGTTAGTGGTGGTAGATGTACTCACCTTTTTAGGGCTGATTTTGGCAACCATTTATGCAGGTAAGAAAAAAACAACTACCTCGCTTGTTTTGGCTATGGGTTTGTTGTTTGCGGCATTGCTCTATCTGCCCGGCATGATTTGGTTTGATAACCAAACTATGGACTCTTTTTTCCGTTGGTGGGTTGTTCATTTGTGGGTAGAGGGCGTTTGGGAACTCATTATGGGCGGTATCTTAGCCTTTTTGCTCATCAAAATTACGGGTGTAGATAGAGAAGTAATTGAAAAATGGCTTTATGTCATTGTCGGTTTAACCTTCATATCGGGCATATTAGGCACCGGACACCACTACTATTATATCGGAGTGGGCAAAATTTGGCTTATTGTAGGTGGTATTTTTTCTGCCTTAGAACCGCTGGCTTTTTTAGGTATGGCATTGTTTGCGGTGGCTATGTATCGCAAAGGCGAGAAAAAACACCCCAACAAAATTGCTTTGAGTTGGACACTTGGCACAGCAATAGTGTCGTTTGTAGGAGCAGGCTTGCTGGGCATGGCACACACTTTGCCACAAGTTAATATGTACACACACGGTACTTTGGTAACTGCCATGCACGGACACTTAGCCTTTTGGGGCGCGTATGCCATGATTGTCTTGGCAATTATTAGTTATGCTATGCCCAACCTCACAGGACGCAAACTATACGACAGCAACAGAGGCGTATTGGCATTTTGGCTGTCCAATATAGGCATGTTGGGCATGACCGTTGCCTTTGGCGTGGCGGGAGTAGCACAGGTATATTTGGAGCGTAAAGTGGGTTTAGAGTTTGGCGTGGTACAACAAGAAATAGAAGTGCATTTTGTCATTTTGCTTATTTGCGCTACTATGTTTGCAACCGGCATTTGCCTATATCTCTATGAATTTATAAAATACGGCACACCCAACGATGAAGCCTTGCAATTGAATTAAAAATTCAGGCTTTATGACAAAATGGTAAATAGATATTTTAAATAGGCAGTAGTTATTTGCAATAAATATAAAATATAATAATATTTTAATTTATTACTATTGCCTATTTTAAAAATTATTATTAAACTAAAATAATTAAATTATAGAATGAATTACGAAGAACCTATTAGTCGTGCAAAAGCATTGGTCGGTTTTAGTCGTGAGCATCATTATGCTTTGTTATTATGTTGGAAAATCAAAATGGGTTTGGCTAAAAATATTGCTATAGACCGAATAAATGCTTATTTGCAATGGTTTTATACAACGCATTTATTGCCTCATTTTGAGATGGAAGAAAAATGGCTTTTCCCCATGCTTCCCGATAACAACAAGCACAAGCAAATTGCTTTGGCACAACACCAACAATTGAAAGCACTATTTGAGCAGCCACACAAAGACACTGCTGCGCTAACCGCTATTCAAAATATATTGGGCGAACACATTCGCTTTGAAGAAAGGGTGTTGTTCAATGAAATTCAAAATGCTCCTAATTTTGAACAAACTTCCATAGGCGATTTGCACCAAGAAACCAAATTTGTGGACAACGAAACCGATGCTTTTTGGAAATAAAAATATACTTACCTAACGCCATAATGCGTATACTATTTTACCCTAAAAAGTAACAAAAATAACCTAAAAGTCTAACAAAATGACCGAAAAACAGCCCTATTATCACCCATCAGGGAGGGAAATAGAAGTATTTGAACATGCCTACACCAACAAATTGCCTTTGTTATTGAAAGGTCCCACTGGAACAGGCAAATCAAGATTTGTGGAGTATATGGCATATCAACTCCATAAGCCGCTCATTACGATTAGTTGTCACGAAGAAACTTCCTCCACCGACCTAATAGGTAGGTTTATTATCAAAGGTGCGGAGACGATTTGGTTAGACGGTCCTTTGACCTTAGCCATGAAAAAAGGAGCAATCGTTTATTTGGACGAGATAGCCGAAGCACGTCCCGATGTCATTGTAGCTATTCACCCACTCACCGACCATCGGCGCGAGTTATTTATTGATAAACTAAACGAAAGTATCGCTGCACACCCCGATTTTATGTTGGTAGCCTCCTTTAATCCGGGCTATCAAAAGGGATTTAAGGAGCTAAAACCCTCCACACGACAACGCTTTGTGGCATTGCCTTTCAACTATCCGCTGCCCAAAATGGAGGTATTGATATTGACCAACGAGACGGGTATTGACGACAACATTGCTCAAAAATTGGTGGCTATTGCCCAAAAAATAAGAAACCTCAAAGAATTGGGTTTGACCGAAACGGTCTCTACTCGCTTGTTGGTAGATGCTGCCAAACTCATCAAAAGTGGGTTGCCTAAACGATTGTCTGTAAAAGTAGCAATGCTCGAGCCACTCACCGACGAACCCGAATTGATACAAGCCTTAGAAGATTTAAGCAATTTAATGATTTAAAAAAAACATGCCTTAAATATGTCTTTAGACGAATTTCTATTTGGCAAAATTGCGCGATATTTCAAAGACCGCAAAAAAGCTGCCGCTCACGTACAAGACCGTACCGTTCAGTTGGCAGACATCAAAAATAGGCTCACCCTATTGGCGCGAAGCCTCACGGGACAAGCTATTGAGATTTTTCCCGCCGAAAGAGAGGGTGGCTACAAAGGCAACAACTTTTTTTTGCCCACTACTTTTTCGCACTTTAGCACCGTAGAAGAAAATCTTTCGTTCTATTTTTTCCGAATATTTTATTTAAGCGAACAAAAAAATAATGCCCTCAATTGGTTTAATACCCAATCTCTGGACACGCTTATAGCTCAACAAATAGCCGCTGAAAATGCTCCTACGATATTACAACAATTGCAAAACAATTTTCCTTTAGTACACGAATTGTACGAATTGCTGCTCGCCAAATGGTATTTGCAAACAACGAATCCCAAGCAACTGCCCGACCTAAGTTGGTGGTATGGCAAAGTGATGCAAGACGAAAAAACAACCGACAAAGCCCACGATGCACTAAAAAACTTTACAGATAAAGTAAAAACAGCTTCCATTCAGCCCAAAACAACCCTCAAAGCCAAAGCTGTAGAAGAGATTAGGAGCATCATAGTAGATACCAAGCAACAAGAAGACTATGTATTTACCCATAATTTTGAAAAAGTAGAAACGGCAGAGGAGTTTAGCGGTTCATGGCGCGATTTTGATGGCGACGACGAATTGGAAAGCCACCAAAATGCCTTAGACGAACTAAACCTAAACCTAACCGTGCGTGTGGACGACACGGTGCATAGTGTTTATCAAAGCGATTTTATTGAAAACAGCACGGTTGCCGAAAGTGAGGAAAACGAAGCAACACCTATTTGTTGGCAGTACGACGAGTGGGACTATCGCTCCAAATCCTACAGACGCGATTATTGTAAACTATATGCCCAGCAGCAAACTGCCAAAGATATTGCCTATTATCAACAAAGCTTGCGCGACTATGCTGTGGTGTTGAGTGGTTTGCGAAAAATGCTGACCAGCGTAAACAATAAATGGCAGCAACAACGCCGCCAAACACAAGGACAAGAATTGGATATGGACAGTGTAGTGGACTATTACACCGACCTGAAAAATCGCACGACACCATCAGAAAAAATATACGTTTCGCCGCGCAAAAAAGAAAAAGACCTCGCCATTTTGTTGCTATTAGACATTAGTTTGTCCAGCGACGGCTATGTGGCGGGCAACCGCATTATTGACATAGAAAAACAAGCCGCTTTGTTGTTTGGCGAAATACTGAACGAATATGCCATAGATTTTTCTATTCATTGCTTCTACTCCAAAACCCGCAACTATGCCAGCTATATGACCCTCAAAGCCTTTGACGAAAAATGGGAACAAGCCCGTTATAAAGTCGGAGCGGCACAGCCTCTGGGTTATACGCGCATAGGAGTAGCTTTGCGACATTCGTATCGTTTGATACAAGAAAGGCAAGCCAAAAACAAGTGGATTATTATTCTATCGGACGGCAAACCCAATGATTTTGACAAATATGAAGGCAAATATGGCATTGAAGATGTAAAACAGGTGTTGCGTGAGATGCACGAACGCCGTATCAACAGTTATGCCCTCGCAATAGAATCAGATGCCAAATACTATCTACCACAAATGTTTGGCAACAACCATTATCAAATATTAGGCTCACCAAACGAATTGTTGGGCGCGTTGGTGAAATTATATGAACGGATAAAAATGCAGTCTTGAGGAATATAGGGTGTGACTACTTTAGATATGTAAACGAGCGTTTAGGCGACGAATTTTTAGCGAATTTTGCGATGCTCTCTAATGAAAACCGCTGTCCTGATTCAGGCGATATTGCCGAATCAGGACAGCGGTTGTTGTTTATGGGAGTCTTGAAACTTTTATTGTAGTCATAATTGCTCATAAAAATGCACCAATTGGGCTATTAATTGCTGGTTATTGTGTTGTGTGGCGGCGAGTTGTTGGGCATTCTTGCCTATGGTTTCACATAAATTAGGGTCTTGTAGGCATTGGCACAAATACTGGGCAAAGGTGTCGGCGGTATCCGCAATTAAAATGTCTTTTTCGTGGGTATAGGCAATGCCTTCGGCGGCAATACTTGTGGCAATAATACAACGTTGAGCTGCCATAGCTTCTACAATTTTTAGGCGCATACCACTACCTGAAAACAAAGGTATGACCATAATTTGGTGGGCATGAATAAAAGGTAAGGCTTCGGGAATTTCGCCTAAAAATCGCACTTGTGGCATTTGATGCAGTTTATTGGCTAAGGCGGGCGGACACGAACGCCCCGCAACGGATAGTTGTAATGCTGGAAATTGAGGAGCTACTATAGTCCAGACTTCGTTCAAAAACCACAATAATCCTTCTTGATTGGGCAGCCAATCTAATGCGCCCATGAAATATAGGCTTGGAAAAACGGCGGGTAGGGTGGGGGGGAGGTATTTGTCAGTTGGGAGTCCTGCTACCAAAGTCATTATTGGACAGGACACATAATGTTGGAAAAATTGGGCATCTTTGCTTGATATTGGTACAATGGCATCTACTTGTGAAAGATGTGTCAATTCGAAAGCCCGCAAGCGCCGCGCCAATAGTTGTAGGTAGGAGCGTTTGAGTGGGTTGTGGGTTTGTTGTGCTAAACGTTCCCAAATTTCAAACTCGATGTTGTGGGCGCGCAAAACGACAGGAGCGCGAGAGTATTGACGGATGGTGGGAAGATAAGCGGTTAAATAGATGCCTTCGAGCTGAATAATATCGTATTGTTCTTGTTGCAGGTATTCAATAATGCGTTGGCGGTAGGCTTCGGAAACAAAGCGGGCAATGTGATAAGATTTGGAGCTAAACAAGTTGCGAAAGGCTGCCCAAGCGCGAATAGTGGTATCAATAGGAACGGCATCGATGAGTGTTTGTAGAGTGGGTGGTAGCTGGTCGAGAGGATAGTGGTGTTTGGAGGTGTTCATGGTGAGCAGGCGAACGCGATGTCCTGCGGCTTGTAGCCCTTCGGTGAGTTGTAGGATAGCAATTGCCTCTCCGTCGTGAGGTGGATAAGGCATTTTTTTGGCTAACTGTAAGATGTGCATGATGGGTGACAGCAGTTCAATAGGGAAAAATGTTTGATGATTGTAAAGGATAGTAAAATAATTGAGCGGGCGTTAGCCGCCACAAAAAGGGTTTGGGTAGAAAAAGTGCAAATGGCGAAGCGCGTTAGGGATGCGGAGGGTGGCGTTAGCCAGTGCGGAGCTTGCGGAAGCACCGTAGCGGCAGCGAAGCCCGTAGCAGCCCGACCCGTAGGGAAACGCCCAAAAAAATAGTAGGCAATGTCAATAACGACGAAATTTTCTTGTTATTTTTTAGGTAGGAGAGTAGATTCGATTTGTTTTTTGAGTTGTTCTATGCGGTTGATTTGGGTTTTGGTAGCGGCATCGGTTTTTTCCACTGCGGCTTTGTTTTCGGACAAAGACAATTCGGCTTCTTTCAATTGTTCTTTGAGGGCATTGAGGCGTGCTTCGGCGGCTTTGTTTTCTTTTTTCAATGCTTTTCGTTCTTCGCTTAGGCGATATAATTTTTTTTCTTCGAGGGTCAGTTGGTTTTGTAGTGCGATGGAAGACTCGTGGGCTGCAAAATCGCGCAAAAGAGTGACCGCTAATGGATATTTGTCGGCGTATGTGTTGTTGTTGAGAAATGCCCCTCCCATGTCAAAAAAGGTTTTTAGGACAACACCAGCGGGATAGCTTTCTATCTCGGAAAAAATATCTACAGGGTTGTTACTCAATTGTGGTAGTATGGCATTGTCAGTAAAGTAGCCTTCTTTTTGTATTTGGGTTTTGCCTTTTAATGATTTGAGGTATTTTTTCCAATGTGCGGTAACTTCTGCTACGTTGGCATTTGGTATTGTTACTTTGAGTCCCGGACGACTATTTTCGCTGATGTCGGTAACTTCGACGGTTGCGGGTGTATTTTGGGCGAAAACTTGGCTTGTGTAGCCCATGAAAAAGCAAATAAACCAGAAAAATAGGATATTGTAACGCATTTGTATAGTTTAAAAGTAAAAAAATAGGATAAATTGGATAGTAAAAATCCCATATAGGACACAAAAGAGAGTCTATATGGGATTTGTGATATATGAAAAAATATAGAACAAAAGTAGGCAAGATTTTTTGTAGGATTAATCTACATTATCATGCAAAAATGGATTGCGTTTTTGTTTGATTTCTGCCGACTTTTTGGAGTCTTCTTCATACAAGGAATACTTCGACACATTGGTTTCGGAAGAATGTGGCACATCTTCCAAATTCATGTTTCGGCGTTTGTAGGCGGGTTCTTTCTCTAATTCGTTGAGGTCGCTACCACTCAATTTCATGCTTAAGCCGCGCAAACGACGACGACGTTCTTCCAAGATTTGTTGGTTTTGGGAGTCTTCGTAATTGTTGCTTCGGAAATTGTTGGTTTCTTGTCGACGGTCTTGATTTTGAGGGGTGTGGTTACGGGTGGTATCGGTATCGTCGTCCAAGTTAAACACCACACGTGTTTGTTTGTTTGGTGGTGGTGGCGGTGTTTGGTTGGTATTTTGTTGGGTATTATTAACAACAGGATTTTGTTTGCGGATGTTGTCTTGTGGGTTTCGTTTTTGTGCTTCCTCAAAAAAGCGTTCTTGTTTTTGGAAGCCGTCATTTTTGATTTCAAAACCTGTGGCGATGACCGTGACACTGATGCGTTCGCCAAGACTTTCATCGACGCAATTACCCCAGATGACTTCGGAGGTATAGCCTGCCGATTCTTGGATATAGCTGATGATGTCACCCACTTCGTCCATTAGCACTTCTTTGGTGCCTGAAGTGATGTTCAACAAGATGTGTCGCGCACCATGAATATCGTTGTCGTTGAGCAAAGGAGAGGACAATGCCATTTTGACAGCTTTGAGAGAGCGTTCTTCGCCGTCGGCAATACCAATGCCCATGATAGCAACGCCGCTATTTTTCATAACGGTATTTACGTCTTCGAAATCGACATTGACGTATCCTGGTACGGTAATAATTTCGGCGATACCTTTGGCGGCTGTGGCAATAATATCGTCGGCGCGAGCAAAAGCGTTGGAAAGGCTCAAATTGCCATGAATTTCGCGCAATTTATCGTTAGAAATGACGATGAGGGTATCCACATTTTTTTTCATTTCTTCGATGCCTTCTTGAGCTTGAATGACGCGCTTGCGCCCTTCGAAGATAAAAGGCGACGAAACGATGCCTACCGTGAGAATACCCAATTCGCGAGCAGCTTTGGCAACCATTGGCGCTCCGCCTGTGCCTGTACCACCGCCCATACCTGCGGTGATGAACACCATTCGGGTGCCACCAGCGAGGTTGCGTTTGATTTCGTCCATCGATTCGATGGTAGCGTTTTTACCGACTTCGGGTTGCGAACCTGCTCCGCGCCCTTCGGTGAGTCCAGGTCCCAACTGTACTCTGATGGGGATAGGACTTTGGTCGAGGGCTTGGGAGTCGGTGTTGCAGACGACATAGTTTACGCCTACAATACCCAATTTAAACATGTGGTTAACGGCATTGCAGCCTCCGCCGCCTACGCCTATCACTTTTATAATGGTATCTTTATGGTCTTTATTTGGATTGGCTTGCATAAAATCACGTTTTTTGATGGGTGTAATTTAATGTTTGGATAAATACAAAAATGATTCGGCGCGAATATTTATCGCCCCAAAAAGGAAATGTATCGGAATGGAGGAGATAATTTATAGCTGATTTTTGTGTTGTTTTGGATTATTGCACTCGATTTTGAATGTAACTTATCAAATCTGGCGGTGTTTCGGCGTATTGTGCCAATTGTGAAATGGCATTAGAGTGATTAATATGGTATTTGATATTTTTTTTAACGATGCTTCGAGTTGTTTGCGAGTCCTTTATTAGTTCGTCTAAAATCGTGAGCATAAAATAGAACTCAAATTTGCCTCTAAATATCTTTCCTTTGTTTTGTATATTCATTTCACTCACTTTTTGAGCAATGGTTTGGTCATCTATGAAAGGGGCTTGAGGATATGCGACACATATAGCAGTTAAATCATAGCTTGCAGTAATGCCTGACAAAGAAACTTGGACAAATTTTTTAGGAAACTTATCGTCTAAAGGAACGTCTATGTCTTCTTGAGTGCGGTTTTTAAACCGAATTACACAAGCGTACCAAGCGTTAAATAGGGTTGTGTGACTATGAAAATCGTTTTGCAAAGACTCGTAAAGACTTATGCAGTGTTCAAAATCTTCGTCTATTTCATATAGTCGGCATTCGCTTTTCAGGATTTCGCCCAAAACGGCGCTACTTGTGTATAGATTTTCTATAGAATAACAAGGCGTTTCGTAAATGTCCGTATTATTCAAAGGTTCGTCAAAATCGCTATCGACAAAAAAAGCAGTTTTTGCCTTGCCATATTCTATTGGATGTTTCCGAATGAGTTCATAAACCTTTAGTACTTTTTCTTTTCCGCCACAATGTATGGGATAATAGTTGCTCTGAAAATGGTTTTTCACTCGGATAGCATAGTAGGGACTGTCTTTACCTTCCAAAAAACAAAACAAACCCCATTTGTCTTTATTTAGATGCCGAATGAAAGTCATATAGGCAACATTACTTGACGACTTGCTCGCCGAGAGCAACTCTTCTACCATGTTTTTCATACAGGCTGTAGGGTTTTTGAAGGGGTGAGATAAGCGCCTAAACTCACTGCATATTGGTCTAATTCGTTTTCGAAAATAAAAGGTGAATGCGTAACAGCTAACAAAAAGGCGCACTTACCCGATCTAACAATATCAGGCAATAATTCTCTCTGCCAAAAAATAGACAAAGATAATTCAGGTTCGTCAAACAAGACAATGAATCTATGGTGCGCGGGCGAAAGGTATATTTTGGAGAAAATAGAAATAATTTGTTTTTCGCCTGACGAAAGGTTGCGCAAAGGTACTTTTTCGTTACTATCTTTGACTTGTATATAAATGTCGATGTGGCTTTCGTCATAAATCAATTCCTTATTGACAAGATATTTGTTGCAAATATCGCGAAAAACTTTGATAGTTCTGTCAAGTTCGCGCTGTTCATCATAAATAGCTATTAGTTTTTGCAGAAAAAACAACATTGGGTAGTCTTTAGGCTGTATAGCTTTGGTAGCTACTATGTTTTTTATGCGTATTTTATCTTCTGTGCTAATTTGATTACCTACACGCGCCAATACAATATCAATATCTTTTTGTTTAATATTGTTCAAAAAATCGGTATCGATATCAGGAATACCTTTGACTAATTGGCTTAAAATTTCACCCGAAATTTTGGCTAAACCATCTGTAGACAGTTTTTCAATCTTTTGGGTTAAGGCTTTGAATTGTTTATCCACATCTTGCATACCAAAATGTATCAGCCTATCATCATTACTTTTTGCCTGAAAATTTTCTTCTTTATAACCCAAATTGTGCAGGTCTTCTTCTACGCGCCTATAAGTTGGAAAGTACAGAATTTGGTGGTTTTGTAGGAAATCATTCAGTACTTCTTTTCCCTTTGAAACATTATTAAATATTAAGCTTTCAGGTTCTCTTATAGTACCAACTTCACGCCTAATATAGAATAGTTCCTCCCCTGGAATTGAAAACTCTTTTGAAATACTACGAAAGACAGAACTTCCCGGATCGCCTTTTAGTAAAGCTATAAAGTTACTAACGCCAATTGTATTCAACACTCTTCTAACCGATGGAGAATACTGTTTCATAATATCCACCAAAACTTTATTAAATTCTACTTTTTCATCTCCCAATTCTAAGGCAATAGAATCGAAAGAATACTGTGCTAATTTATCAAATCTTTGTGCTAATGTATAATAAAAAATGTTTAATATTTGAGTTTTTCCAAGTCCATTTTCACCAATCAATATGGTGGTATCATCTTGGAAAGAAAGTTGCACATCTGTTGTTCCAAAAAGTCCTTTAATGGCAAAAGAACGAATGAGCAATGGTTTGTTTATGGTCATGATATGGATAATTAGTGTTCGCTGTGGTGTGATAGATGGTTAAGATAGGGTGTTTAAAAGGTTGAAACACCCTATCTTGACAATAAATTAGGTATATGCGTATTTACTCAAAATCCCGAATATCACCTTCCAACCATTCGCGCCCTTTGCGCATCACGTTGTCGAACCAGTTCTTTTTGGCAGGAGTAGCGTTTTGCTCTGTGCTATTGAGAGATGACTGGTGCATATCAGCATCGGAGGCTTCGGCAGCGGCAGGAATTGGCGGTGCCAATGTTTGTTGTTGTTGTGTTTGGGAATGCTGTAGTGCTTTGATAGCCAAACCGATACTTGTGGCATACAAGGGATCATTGAGTTGTCCGCGTCCGTTGATAAGGTGTTCGGTAGGCAGACCTATGCGCGTATCCAAACCTGTCACTTGTTCGGTGAGGTTTTTGAGGTGTTTGAGTCGTGCGCCACCGCCAGTGATGACGATACCGCCAATCAATTTTGTTTCGTAACCAGAGTCTTTGATTTGGTAATAAACATATTCCAAAATTTCCTCCATACGGGCTTGAATGATATTGGCGAGATTGCGGAAAGAAATTTCGCGTGGTTCTCTGCCTCTTAGTCCCGGAATAGAGACGATAGCATTCACTTCGTTATGGTGGAATTGTGCTGCTCCAAATTTAACTTTCAATTTTTCGGCTTGGTCGCGCATCACCATACAACCTTCTTTAACGTCTTCGGTGATGATGTTGCCACCGAGCGGAATGACAGCAGTATGGCGTATTAGTCCTTCGTGGAAAATGGCAATATCGGTTGTACCGCCGCCAATGTCTACTATAGCTACGCCCGCTTCTAATTCTTCGTCGGTCAATACTGCTCCTGACGAGGCGATAGGCTCAAGATAAAGTCCTGCTACGTGCAAGTTGGCTCGCTCCACACAACGATAGATGTTGCGGATAGCGGCTGTTTGCCCTGTAATGATTCGGAAATCTGCCTCTAAGCGTGTTCCTGACATACCAATAGGGTCTTTGATGCCTTGCTCATCATCAACAATAAATTCTTGTGGAATGATATGCAAAATCTGGTCACCTGGGGGAATGGCAACTTTTTCCATGTCTGATACCAAACGCTCAATATCACGCTGACGAATTTCGTCCTCGCTGTATTGGCGCATCATATAAGCACGGTGTTGATAACATTTAATATGTTGTCCTGCAATGCCGACATATACGTCTCTAATATCCATATCAATATTCGCCACACGTTGGGCTTCGGCAAAGGAACGGGTGATGGCATCGACGGTTTTGTCTATATTGGAAATGACACCACGCATCACGCCGAGCGAAGGAGCTTGTCCTACGCCCAACACTTCTACTTTGCCAAATTCATTGCGACGGGCAATAACTGTACAAATTTTGGTGGTACCAATATCAAGTCCGACTACGATAGGGGAGTGGTTTTTCATACGCTTGTGCTACGATTAAGTAAAGAGATGGTGGCTTAAAATGAAGCAATGAAAGCAATATACAAAAATATATCGTTATGACGCACATAGCATCATTCGCAAAATGGTAGAATTGCTTATTATTTCCTTTGGGGTGATAAAGGAATGATAGAAGAGATAGGGTATTTGCTAATTAACAAAAAAAATATAGAATACGACAGAAACTATATTTTTGTACCAAAAACTGTTTTTTATCACCCCAAAAGGAATAATCATAAAAACCAAATTTTTAGAAAATTGATAACAGTGAAGTTTTTAGATTAGGCTTAAATTATACAAAGTTTTCGCCTTTTTCATAGATGATATTAGAACGTCCCACAATCAAAGAGTCTACTTTACCAACAATTTTTAGATCTTTATTGGAGTAAGGTACTTTGTGGAGAACATAGCGCATAGCATTAAGGCGTGCGCGTTTTTTACAGTCCGATTTTACGACTGTCCATGGAGCATCGGTGGTATCGGTGTGGAAAAACATTTTTTCTTTGGCTTCGGTATATTGATCCCATTTATCCAAAGAAGCTTTATCGATAGGTGATAGTTTCCATTGCTTGAGAGGGTGTATTTCACGGTCTTTGAAGCGTCGTTTTTGCTCTTCGCGACTCACCGAAAACCAGAATTTGAACAACAGGATACCACTTCTGACCAAGTTTCGCTCAAATTCAGGCACTTGGCGCATAAATTCTAAATACTCAGAATCGGTGCAAAAACCCATCACGCGTTCAACGCCTGCTCTGTTATACCACGAACGGTCAAACAATACGATTTCGCCGTTTGTGGGTAGGTGCTTCACATAACGCTGAAAATACCATTGTCCGCGTTCTTCTTCGGTGGGTTTTTCCAAAGCCACAACCCTTGCACCACGCGGATTAAGGTGTTCCATCATGCGTTTGATAGTCCCTCCTTTACCTGCTGCATCGCGTCCTTCAAACAAAATAACGATGCGAGCTCCGGTCTGTTTGACCCATGCTTGCAACTTTAAAAGTTCTACTTGTAAGTTATATTTTTGAAACTCGTATGCCTTGCGGGATAGTAAGTTTTTGTAAGGATACTCTCCGTCTTGCCAATGCTTAGACAACTCTTCGT
Organism: Chitinophagales bacterium; assembly: GCA_016787295.1. Taxonomy (GTDB): domain Bacteria; phylum Bacteroidota; class Bacteroidia; order Chitinophagales; family UBA2359; genus JAEUUX01. The sequence continues at coordinate 16,308 of JAEUUX010000074.1, read as the reverse complement.
CTGCATTGGGTTGTAACGGTTTTTTCTTGATATCATCTAATAGGATTTCAAGCAAGTATTTTCGTTCTTCTACCGGAAAATTATTGAGGTAGCTTTGGGCTGTTGCGCGTTTTTCTTCCTCAGTTGTGAGTTTATTGTCCAAAACTGCTGCCTCGCCGTGTAGCCGCGCCCTAATTTTTTTGTCCACCGTTTTGGTACGCGCACTAATAGTAGTGTTGGCATTGATCACATCTCCCTCACTAACCTTATGGGGTGGTTGATCCATGACTTTTTTTTCGGAAATAGTATTTCTTTTAGCCATAATTATATGGGTGTCGTTTAGCTATAAATTTAATTGGAAAATGTTTGGATTAAAATATTTCTCATGAAAATCTTCTATATGCCTACATTATTTAATTGCATTTTGGCACGCAACAATACATTGACCATTCCTTTTTGCTTTGCTAACAACAACAAAAACTTTTGGGGCTATTGGCTTTTTATGGAAGGCAGATTAGAGTGGAGAATACCAGATTCGAACTGCCTACTAAACATTTTATCTACAAACTATTTGCCCTTGATATTTTACACTAATGGTTTTATACTTATTCCAGCCCAGACGGTTTAGCGCATCTTGGTAGAAAGTGGTCAAGCGGTTAAATTTATCTGGCAGGTTGGTAGTGTTGCCCAAGATAATTTCGTGTGACGCTATTTTGGGAATTAAAATAAGGTCTCCTTTGGGGTTGACATAAATTTGTTCGGTATTGGCATACCAAAAAGGATCATTGGTTAAAAATGTGGCTAACTCAAACAAACTTTGGGTAATAGGAGATTGACTTGTATCTGTTTGGGTGGTGTTAGGCACGATATAACCTGTTGCAACGGGTACGCGAGCCGAAAACAAACCATTGGCAGGCATTTTTTTGCCTTCTTTACTCAAATAAAAACCCTTGCCGTTGCGTGGAACTATTCGCAAAATGGGGTAGCGTTGGTCAATGTCTACTCGTAATTGATGTCGCATATCAGTATAAATAGCGGCATTGGCAATATAGGGATTCATTTCCAAAAAATCTTCTATTTTTTTGCGGTCTAGCATAGCAACAGTCATGCCATTCAGGGTCTTGGAAGGCAATTGAGATAGTACTAAATTTTTTATTTCTTCCTGACTGACTGAATTATCTTCGTTGCTATCATTAATACTTACTACAATGGTATCGACATAACTGTTTTGTTGCCAAAAATAGGCTTGACGAAGCAACAATAAGCCAAATAATGTCACCAAAAACCAAAACAAACCCACTAAAAAGGGTTTTCTTGTTTGTGTCAACATGCAGAATCTTTTGAGTAGGGGGCAAAGTTACGACTTTTTTATGAAAAAATTTTTTTTAAGCAAGTTTACAGTAAAATTTATATCATTTATTGTAAACAACTTGACTATTTTTTGCCCCTATCAATAGGCAAATTAAGGATTTTGTAATAATGCCGAAATAGCAGGAAGATAAGTATCGATGTCTCCTGCTCCAACGGTCAGCAAAACTTCAAATGTTCGGTCGGTGAGTTGTGACAATAGTTCTTGTTTAGTACAGCTAATTTTGTTGGGATTGTCGATGTGTTTGAAAATCAAATCAGCAGTCACACCGTCTATAGGCAATTCGCGAGCAGGATAAATATCTAACAAAATAATTTCGTCGGCGGTTTGCAAAACAGCCGCAAATTCGCGGTACAAATCTTTGGTACGCGAATACAAATGTGGCTGAAAAACGATGCTTACCTTTTGGGTAGGATAGAGGTGGCGAACAGCATGTAGCAATGTTCTAATTTCTTCGGGGTGATGTGCATAATCGTCAATCAACACCAAATTTTCTTGACGAATAATGTACTCAAAACGGCGTTTGATACCCGTAAAAGTGCTAACGGCTGCTTTAATTTTGTCGGACGAAACACCCAAGTATTGAGCAACAGCTATTGCTGCCAAAGCATTTTCGGCATTATGTAAACCCGATTTAGGCAAAGATAAATGCTCAATATTTCCTAACGGACTTTGTATGCTAAACCACAGATGTGTATCATCATAATTCACATCAGATAGACAATAATCGGCATCACTGTTTTGGGCATGATAGGTATTGTATAGGCGTTCGGGCAGGCGTTGTAAAATCGGAATAGTCGATTTTACAACCAAATAACCATCTTCTTTCACTTGGGTAGCAAACTGCAAAAAGGTAGCCTCAATAACTTCTTGCGAACCATAAATATCCAAATGGTCGGTGTCCACAGCAGTAATTACAGCTACATTGGGATTTAACCGCAAAAAAGAACGGTCAAATTCGTCTGCCTCAACCACAATAACATCGGTATTGCTGCAAACAAAATTGGCGTTATAATTAGTCATAATACCGCCAACAAAAGCTGTGCAACCATAGCCTGAATGGTGCAAAATGTGGGCAGTCATTGATGTTACGCTTGTCTTGCCATGACTACCAGCAATGGCAATGGTATAATGCTGGTCGGTGAGCAATTGCAAAACTTCGGAACGCTTCAAAACAGGAATCGAGCTATGTGTTCGATACCATTGGAGTTCTTGGTGGCTGGCTGGAATGGCTGGCGTATACACCACCAAATCAACATCGGCAGGACAAAGCAGTGGATTATCTTCATAATGAATCAACATGCCTTCGGCTGTCAAAGTTTGGGTCAAAATACTGGGTGTTCGGTCATAGCCCGACACCGCCGCCCCGCGAAACAAAAAATAGCGAGCCAAGGCACTCATGCCAATGCCGCCGATACCAATAAAATATACTTTTTTGACTTGTTCTACTTGCAAATTATTGTCTGACATTTATTAAAATGAAACCCAATGGCAGGGCATTTAGCGCAACCAATCACAATGGCATACCAACAAAATATGATTACAATAGCGCCCTACCCTAACAAATAGGCAAATGGCGGTACAAATGTAGGGTTTATTTTCTGAAATAACTCCTTTTGGCACATTTTTTTTTGAAATTTTAAAAATTTATCTATAAAAAGGCTACAATTAGGCTTGTTTTGCATTTTTCTAGTGGATATTCATAGCGAGTTTTGCATTTTTCGATTCTTTTAATTCAATTTATACAATATTATATATACACCAAATCTTTGCCAAATTCTGATAACTTTTCCTTTGCTTCGAATAATTTGTTGTATTTCGGGCGACATATCATTACTCAAATTACTATGCAAAAAATAAGGTGTTTGGGACAAGAAGGTTGGTTTAAACATCTTAAAGTTTGACGTATCTTGCAACAAATGAGTGTATTTTCTGCTATGCAGCAAAGGAAATGTGGTATATATTTTTGATGGCGGAATTGCCAACGAATCTATATCACTATGCAATTGTCGTTCCAATGATTGGTAGGGCAAAAATGCTAAAGAGGCATCCCAACCATTCGCAATAGGCGGACGGTGAATCCACCTGTGACCCATTATCAAATGTAGCAACAACAAAAAAATGATGAGGTAGCGTTGCAGCAGGTTTTCGCTGCTCAAATAAACACTTAACCAAAGTGTTGCCAATACCTGTATAGGCAAAAAATAGCGGTGCATAATTGGTATTTCTTTCAAAACGACAGGTAGAGATAAGGTTAAAAAAACCACCGATAAGCACCCAAATAGGAACGTTTTTTCCCGACTCTCAAAGGCTTTTTTCTTGCCTATATCCCGCCCAAAATAATATGCCAATGTCACCCAAATTGCCAGCATACCCACATCTAATAAACGCCAAAAAACAACCGCAATGTTCCACAAAAAACGTTTTCCGTTGGCAAAACCATAGTTGACAGCCCAAGGTGAATGGTGGTTTTCGAGCCAAAAACCATTGATTTGGTAATGATATATCCACCAAATTCCCAACAAAAGGGCAACTAAAAAATAGGGTAATAGTTTTTGGGGTGACAACAAAAAACGACTTTGCTGTTGCATATTGCCACAAAGGTATTCGAACAAATAATGACACACAAAAATTGCTCCCACCAAAAAAATACCACGCAAACTAACACTACATAACAACAACAAAGACAAAAATAATCCAATTTTATGACGATAGACAATGGCACGTAAAGCACCCACAAAACCTGCTATAATGACAACATCAGTGGTAGCCAAACTGCTTTGTGCCAACAAAGTGGGTTGTAGCAAAAATAGTGCAAATAAGCCGCCAAAGGTGAGTAGTGAGGTTTTTTTATCAGGTAGAAAATAGCGCAACAAAGCTGCATAGTTGGCATAAAGAAAAATCAAAAAAGGAAAAATAGCCCAATGAAAACTCGCCAAATTGCGACCCCAAAAATGCCAACATTTTGCCAAATAATAGGCATAAAAAGGTGGATGTCCTGTATCGATATTCGAAGGTAAAACTACGCTCGAAAAATGGTTTTCGTAGTAGTAAGTAGCAGGTAAAGTTTGCAGACTAATGCCGTCCCAAAAGACATTAAGCGTTTGGGAGCAACCGACCATTAGAGCTGCTAATGCCATCACCCAAAAGTGTTGGAAAAAAAAGTTTTGCTTTGGTTGGGATTGCATAATATAGTGTGAGCTAAATTTTATTAATTGATTAGTTTGGAAAATACAACATCTTTTTCTACTTTTGCCACTTTGAAAAGAAAAGAAATATTCGCTGCTTTTTTAGATTTTTTGATGCTCTTTATCGCTTTTTGCCACAATTTTATGCTTCAAAATAGTGCGAAAACAGACTTTTCAAGTAAAAACACCAAGATAAAAGCAAAAATGTACAAAAATTTAAGCGAAAGGGAACTGAATGGCAATGCCTGTTGTTATGCGTATAAAACCTATTGGCATTTTTAATTGTTTTTTTTGTTCGTATGCCGAAGCAAAATAGCATTGATGAAATGCGTAAAACATACATTGATTAAAGCCTCCACCAATCTCCAAATGCTATAAAAAAACGCACTTTTGTTCCAACATTTTTCCTGAAAATACTGCCTACACCAAAAAAATCTTTTGATGATGATATGAAACATATCTGTAATAATTGCAAAAAGACTACTGAACTTACTCACAATTTTGAGTATGTAACTTTTGTCTGCCCACATTGTAAACAAGTACATAGACACACCGAAAAGGAGCAAAATGAGACAATAGCGGGCAATTATACCTCCAAAGAAAACTATACACTTTCTCTTAAAGTGGGGGATGTTGGCACACTTTTGTCCGACACCTACCAAGTGACAGGAGCATTAGTTAAACGCACTAGTAGGGAATTATGGAACGAATATAGCCTAATGAATGTCGAAACAAAAGCGATAAAATACCTCATCGAGTTAGACGGAACATGGGCAATAGAGGAAGAAATAGAACCAACACACCCCAATTATTACTATTATGTAACACAAAGTTATAACAACAAATACTCGCTCTATCAACACGAACAAGATGTCCGTTTGCTGACCGCTGAAGGCTTTTTTGACCACATAATTAGCCAAAAACCTTATCAATTGTATGACTATATTTCTCCGCCCTACATTATATCGGTAGAAAAAAGGAAGAACGAAACATGGTATTTTGCAGGACAAAGGGTGCTGTCGGACGATGTTAGTGCAGCTTTTCCACATCGTGTTATACCTTTTATGAGTAGTGATGATATTCTTGAACCGCCTTTGTTCAATATAGTTAATTATAGTCTAATTTTGTTGTGCTGTGCAGTTTTGATAGCAGTGACTAATGGACTACTTAATGCCTCCAAAATTTCCCGACATATTAGTATGCTCACCACCACCACTACTGCTGTCAAAAAAGAACAAATATCATCGAGCTTTACGGTGGAATATCCTACCCAAATTTTGATTACAGCATACTGTAAGGTCAATCAAGAATGGGTGTATAGTAACATTGCTTTGGTGAACGAAAAAACTAACGAAGTGCGGTATGTCGATAACACTGTTTCTTATTATTCGGGACATGAAGGTAGCACTTACTGGGAAGAGGGCGGTTCTATTAGTACCACAACTTTGTGCTGTATTCCAAAAGGAACTTACCACATCGTTGTTGCGGTCGAGCAAAATTATGATACCGAAAAAGAAATTGGCTATAAAATAGAATGGAACTATCCAAGCACTACCAACATGAAATATTTTTGTGGGTTAATATTGGCAATTTGGGCATTAACTTATGTTGTATACGATGAATATATTGACCCAAAATCGGACGATGAATAGCCATAACGAGTTTGCTTTTTGTCTCAAAATATGTGTATGAAAAATATGAAACATACTTGTCCTGCTTGCAACAATACTGTTCAATTGCCACAGTATTTCAAATTCGAAACTTTTGTGTGTCCTTCTTGTTCTCAATTGAGTTATGGTACTGATTTTCCTGATGCGGAAAAATCTATGGATACCGATTACAAAAGTGCCAAACGCCACTATATAGCTTTGAGAATAGGGGCTGTGGGACAGATTAGCGGGGTAAAACACCAAGTTACAGGCATACTCATCAAAGAAGCTGAAGATATAACTTGGGCAGAATATAGCTTGCATGATATTTCTAATAATCACAACAAGGTCAAGTATTTGGTAGAATACGATGGCGATTGGAGTGTGCTGGAAGAAGTATCCCCTACAAGTGCCTACTACGAAGACTTTGTTAAAGCTAATTTTAAAGCCTATTATGCCGAAGAATTGCATTATTCAAAAGCAACACTTGTGACGGCGAAAGGTTTTTTTGACCATGCCATATCTCGACAACCCTACCAACTAACCGATTACAATAGCCGCAATACCTATCTTATTTCCGTAGAGCAACACGCAGAAAGCACCGATTTTTTTAAAGGCTATGCCATTAGCGCTAATAAGGCAAAAGAGTTTTTTCCCACTATTAATTTTCCCGGTACTACTTTTTACTATGGAGTGGAACCCGGTTTGCTACCCCGAACCATGCTCATAACTATATTTTTGGTATTGGCTATGCTGCTATTGCTAACCAACATGGGCATTAACTCTTACAAAACGGAACATAGCTACACCATGTATATACCAATGGACAGCACAATGATATCGGAGCAAATATCGGAGCCTTTTACCATCGAAAAACCTACCACCCTTCAACTCAAATCGCATTGCCCGTTGTCGCAAGAGTGGCTATATACCAGCATTGCCCTTGTGAACCGCCAAACCAACGAGGTGCGCTATACGGAACAGGAAATGGAATACTATTTTAGTACTGATTATCGTGACCCTTGGACGGAAGGCTCCCATGACAAAACGCTTACCTTGTGTTGCATACCTGCGGGAACTTATCATTTGGCGGTAGTGGGAGAGCGGAGCAGCACCGAACCGCGAAACATGACCATCGAGGCACATTGGAACTATGGCAGTTATTCCAATTTTTGGCGTTTCACCTTGATTTTTTTGCCACTTGGCTTGATTATAGCCTTCTTCCTACACTTGTGGCTTGATATTATTCCCAAAAAATATACCTTACAATAAAACACACAACCCAAAAATAAATCTTATATCATGGACACCATTAAGTCATTTATACTTCAAAACAAATTTGCGCTTAGTGTAGCTTTGCTCATCTATGGCACATATTGTTACTATATGTACACCAACTCTATCATTTTAGGTTGCGATACAATAACAACCGAACGTTTACCTTACACACACAGTCCTACTTCATTGGGCGTACATCATAAGTAAATAAAGCGCCATTCACCGCTCAACGACTCGCAAACACCTTTCAATATCATAAAATTTATAGTATGATTCCTATTATTCCCATGTTAAATGCCCTTTGTTTTGCATTAGTAGGCATTGTTGTTTTGTTAATTAGCTATTGGCTAATGGAGAAACTAACACCCGAAAAGACTTGGCACGAAATTGTACACAACCAAAATGTGGCTCTGGCGATAGTAATGGCATCGCTCATATTGGCAATGGGCATGATTATTAGCGCGGCTGTTCATGGATAAACCAAATGCAAGCTATGGTTATTGGTTATTAATTGCCATTTTTGTTATTGCCACCTGTGGTTTAGTCTATGAATTGGTAGCGGGTGCTTTGGCAAGCTATCTTTTAGGCGATTCGGTGCGTCAATTTTCGTTTATCATTGGCGTATACCTTTTTTCTATGGGTATCGGAGCATATTTAGCCAAATTTATACATCACAAACTACTCGAAAAATTCATTCTCATCGAGATTTGGATAGGAGTGATTGGTGGTTTAAGTGCCACTTTGCTGTTTGTCTTGTTCAATTATGTCCTTTATTTTGAACCGCTCTTGTATACTATAGTATTTAGTATAGGTTGTTTAGTGGGTTTGGAGATTCCGCTACTTATGCAACTAATGCAAGACGAATTGCAGTTCAAAGATTTGGTGTCCAACGTTTTTGCAGTGGACTACATTGGAGCTTTGGTGGCATCGGTTTTGTTTCCTTTGGTATTAGTACCTTATTTGGGTTTGATGCGCACCTCCTTGTTTTTTGGTATGCTCAATATTGCTATTGCTTGGGTGCTGGCTGTTGCTTTGCGCCAACGCGTGAGCATGGCTATTCGTCTACAGGTCAAAGCTATTTTGGTGTTTTTGTTGTTACTTACTACCTTTATATTTGCCAACGATATTTTGGCATGGTCCGAAAAAAACTTGTATGACGAAACAATTTTGTTGAGCAAAACCACTCCCTATCAACGCATCGTATTGACACACCAAAAAAACAACTGCAAACTATACCTTAACAATAACCTACAATTTGCTTCTGCCGACGAATACCGCTATCACGAAGCCTTAGTACACCCTGTTTTGTCGTTGGCGGAGTGTGTCGACCAAGTGTTAGTGTTGGGTGGTGGAGATGGTTTGGCGTTGCGCGAAATCCTGAAATATCCCGATGTGCAACAGATTACCTTAGTTGATTTGGATAGAGAGATGACCGAAATTTGTAGTAACAATCATCTTTTGACGCAATTTAACCAAAACGCCTTTCAAAATCCCAAAGTCAAAGTCATTAACCAAGATGCTTTTGTGTGGTTGCAGCACAATGATTCTCAATTTGATGTGGCAATTGTCGATTTTCCTGACCCATCGAACTATAGCGTGGGCAAACTATACACACAAAGATTTTACCAAAGTTTGCAGAAAGTTTTGTCACCACAAGCGATGGTCAGTGTTCAAACAACCTCGCCTTTTGTAGCTCCCAAATCTTTTTGGTGTATCCAAAAAACCTTAGCCAGTGTTTTTGCAGAGGCACAAGCCTATCATATATATGTACCTTCGTTTGGCGAATGGGGTTTTAGCTTGGCTACCCAACAAGATTTTTCTCCCTCCAATGTCCCGTTTCGAACGGTTTCGCCCTTGCGTTTCTACGATTTTCGGTTCAACAAATTGTGCGATTTTCCGTCCGATATGCGGGCAAAAGACATTGCGATTAACCGTTTAGACAATCAAATTTTGGTGCGTTATTTTGATGAAGAATGGAATAAATAAACCCCTTTCGCGTCGCCATTTTTTGCAATATGGCAGCCTTTCGTGCTTGAATATGCTTTTTCCTGCTTGCCTAAAAAAGACGACCGTTGTGCCACATTTGAGCATCAGTGGGGCAAACCATCAGATAGGGCATCGCCTCCGAAACCTGCAATTTCCTGCTCCAACACAAGAAAAAACGATACCAATTCTCATTATTGGTGGTGGCATCAGCGGTTTGAGTGCTTGTCGGCGTTTGCGCCAAAAAGGAGTGGACGATTTTTTGTTGTTGGATATTGAAGCCGAAATGGGGGGCAATAGTAGGGCAGCAAGTAATGCCTATACAGCTTATCCTTTGGGGGCGCACTACTTGCCTTTGCCTAACCGCAATGACACAGAATTGTTGCGTTTTTTGGAGGAAAGTGAGATAATTGTGGGATATGATACACAAAATTACCCAATTTTTGACGAAGCACAACTTACCATAGCACCTGCTGAACGTTTGTTTATCAACAACAAATGGCAGGAAGGAGTGATTCCCGATTATGGTTTATCGGAGGAAAGCCAACACAATATTGCTCAATTTTTGGCATATATGGAAGTTTTTAAGGAACAAAAAGGTGCAGATGGCAAATTTTTGTTTGATATTCCGATTAAAAATAGCAGCAACGACCCTTTGTTGCGCCAATTAGATGCCATGACGATGCAGCAATGGTTGAAAGAAAATGGTTTTGTTGCCAACGAATTGCTGCAATATGTCGATTACTGTTGTCGTGATGATTATGGCATGGGCATTGCCTATGTGTCGGCTTGGGCTGGTATCCACTATTTTGCAGCCCGCAAAGGAGATTCTACGCCTCAAAAAGACGATAATGTGCTAACATGGCAGCAAGGTAATGCCTATTTAGTGGAAAAATTGCAATATTATGCTAAAGGCAAAACACAATTGGAAAGCATAGCTTTTCGGGTGACAAAGACCGAAAAAGGCGCTAAAGTATGGGTTTATGAAGCAAAAAATGACCGAACTACGGTATATACGGCACAAAAAGTCATTGTAGCCTGCCCGCAATATGTGGCGCAACGTTTGTTTGATGTGCCACTTGCCGATGCTAACTTGTTTCACCACGCACCTTGGTTGGTGGCAACGCTTACACTTCGTCAAATGCCGCGCGGTGTGGGTTTTCCTTTATCGTGGGACAATGTTATTTTGGGAGGCAAAGGTTTGGGATATGTCAATGATTTGCACCAGAGTTTGCAACAACATCACCCCAAGGCGGTTATTACTTATTATCATGCTTTTGAGGGGCAAGCCGCCCAAGAACGCCAAAAGGTATACCAAAATACACCTGAAAAATGGTTACAAATGGTGGTAGATGAGTTGCAAAAAGCACATTACAACATCGAGTCTTTGATAGAAACTGCTCATTTTCACGTTTGGGGACATGGCATGATTTGTCCTGTACCTAATTTTTTGTATGGTGCTGGGCAACAGTTACACACTTGGCAGCCGACTATTTATTTTGCCCATAGTGATTGGAGTGGTATTTCTATTTTTGAGGAGGCTTTTCATGCGGGCATAAGAGCTGTTGACCAACTGTTGGACGATGAAAAAAGTTGACGATGTTGCTGTTGAGATGTGTATTGTTCGAGTGGCGAAGCGCGTTAGGGATTGTAAGGGCTGCCGCAGGCAGGTGCTTGCACCGAAGCGGTAGCGAAGCCCTGTAAAGCCCGACCCGTAGGGAAACGCCCAAATCAATAAAAATAAAAAAATAAAATATTTACCCCAAAAACTGTTGCCATGTTGCATTCTGCTTGGATAAATAGTCCGCGCAATGACTTATTGTTTATCCTATTGCCGTCTTTGTTGGCGGTGGGATTGGTGTTGTTGTTTCATGCGTATTTTCCTAATTTGGAAAATCGCTTTGGTTTTTGGACATGGCTATTGTTGATTGTTTTTATTGATGTGGCTCATGTATATGCTACTTTGTTTAAGACCTATTTTTCGCGAACTGCCTTTGCAGAACGCTCACGTTTGTATATGGTTGCTCCTTTGGTGGCTTTTGGGTTGGGTGTTGTGGCATATAGTTATAGTAGTTTGTGTTTTTGGTCGATGATGGCTTATGTGGCGGTGTTTCATTTTGTTCGACAACAATATGGTTTTATGCGGCTCTATGCTCGACACGAAGCACCCGATTTTGGGCGACAAATGATAGATGGGTTGGCGATTTATAGTAGTACTTTATATCCGATGTTGTTTTGGGTGTTGTCTTATCCGCGCCGTTTCGTTTGGTTTGTGGAAGACGAATTTTGGCATTTTAGGTCTGAAATTGGCTTGGAAATAGCTTGGTGGGTTTATGTCGGTATTATGTTGGTCTATATTTTGTATTATTTTTGGCAATACATAGACCGACGGTATTTTAATTTGCCCAAACATCTTTGGTTGCTGGGAACGGCTTTGTCTTGGTATGTGGGTATTGTGTTGTACAACAATGATTTGATTTTTACTTTTTTGAATGTGGTGACGCATGGTATTCCTTATATGGCATTGGTGTATTTTAGAACATTACAGCAACCTGCTACTGATTCGCCGCGTTGGTATCATTACTTAGGCGGTGGTTCGGGGATATTGTTGTATGTGGCTATACTTTTGGCTATTGCTTTTATGGAAGAATGGATATGGGAAATCACCATTTGGAACGATAATTTTAGTTGGGCTGTCATAGATACGGAGGATATTGCGCCTTATTATTTTTTGCTGGTGCCGCTGTTGAGCGTACCTCAATTGACCCACTATATTTTGGACGGATTTATTTGGAAGAGAAAAGCTGTAGAAACTAATGTGGCTTAATCGGCAGCGGCGGAGTTTCGTCTAAGGGCGTATGTTCTTGTGTTTTGCGATAGACTGTGCCTTTGAATAGTGCCACAATTTGTTGGTGTTGGTTAGTAATGGTGACATAATAGATAGCTAATTTGTGGTTGAGATATTGTTCTTCGGCGGCGGCGGTGAGGGTGTCGCCTTCGAAAACAGCTACGGTGTGCGAAATGCTGGTCTCGATGGATACACTAATTCGGCGGTGAGAGTTGGAGGCGAAAGCAAAGGCGCTATCTGCCAAAGCAAAAGACACGCCACCATGTAATACCCCAAAGCCATTGAGCATATCTTTTCGGACGAGCATCGAAAGGCTACACCGTCCTGCCGCTATGTGGAGCAAATGAACGCCTAACCATTGACTAAAATAATCTTTGGCATACATGGTTTCAAAAATTTGTTGGGGAGTCATTTTTTTATGCTTGGTTTTATGCTTGTAAAAAAAGAGAGGGTGTGCAGAAATGCTTGTATAAGTCGCAAAAATACAGCTAAATAGCATTATTTACTACATCGAATCGCATTTTGTGTGATTTTGCTTTATTTAGAAAGCAAAAAACCGTTCAAAAAATAATTTTCAGGCTATTCTAAGAGAAACATAGCGCTAATTACCAACGAAAACCCCTACCTTTGTGGAAGTAAAATGCAAAATATGAAAACAAAATTACTGTTTATCTGCCTACTTTGGGCAGTAATAGGAGGCAAAAATACCTCACTTTTCGCCCAAAATGGCATTATGTTTAATGAACCTTGTGGCATGAATCCTGTTCGACAGGCAGCCGAGCAAGCTAACCCGCTATTATCAACCCAAAGGTTGCAATTGGAACATCAATTACAACAATTTTTGCAAAATGTGAACCGTAATACATGGTTAGGTGATTCGGTGGTGACAATTCCTGTGGTGTTTCACGTTCTCTATCATACTGATACAGAAAATATTCCCGATTCGCTGATTTATAGTCAGATGAATGTATTGAACGAAGATTTTGCTCGCATGAATGCTGATACGGTCATTTTGCCCGACTATTTTAAACCGCTTTCGGGCAATCCAAAATTACAATTTTGTTTGGCTACGCGCGACCCACAGGGCAACCCTACCAACGGTATTACGCGAACATATACCGATAAATTGTTTTTCCGAACGAGTGGTACTACCTCGAACTATGCCTTATTGACCCAAATGCACTTTGACCAAACGGGAGGTAAAAATATCTGGAATCGCGACCATTATTTGAATATTTGGGTTTGTAATTTAGAGTCTCAATCGGGTGTTTTGGCATGGGCATATTTGCCTGGTGCCGACCCCGAAGTTGATGGCATTGTTTGTCGTTACAACTATGTAGGTCGTCCCACTATTGCGGGCAGCCCGTATCAATATGGGCGCACATTGACTCACGAAATTGGACATTGGTTTAACCTTTGGCATACGTTTGACAATACAGATAATGGCGAATGCTCCGACGATTTTGTGGCAGACACACCCTCGCAAGAAGAAGCCAATTTTGGTTGTCCCACATTTCCACACTCCACTTGCGACAACGTGAGCGATATGTATATGAACTATATGGATTATGCCGATGATGAATGTGGTAAAAATATCTTCACTATCGGACAATCGGAGCGCATGAGAGCAACCATAGCTTTGATGCGTCCACGTTTGTTGCAATCTTTGGGTTGTCAAGGTGTTGCTGCCAACGATGCTACCGTTACGGACGTGTATCCAAATGTACCTTATTGTTATGCTACCGTTGCACCAATTACTGCCAATATAAAAAATTTGGGAACAACACCACTCACCTCTGTTACCATTAACTATCGCATAGATGGCATTGAACAAACGCCTTATTCATGGACAGGAAATTTGGCAACTAACCAAGAAGCAACAGCTATTTTGCTCGGTACACCCGAAATGTTTAATGGTTTGCACACTTTGGAAGTGTATACAACTATGCCTAATGGACAAAACGATGCTTTTCCTCAAAACGACCAATATCATCAAGTGTTCAGCGTGGGAGATGGGGTAGATTTGCCTTATTTGCAAACCTTTGACTCTTCTTATATCGAACAAGGTTGGACGATTTTTGACTCTGCTGACGCAGTGCCTTGGCAGTGGGTAAAAGAAGCTATTGGCAGTGATGGTTTGATAAATCCTTCGATGACCATTAAGCACGAATTTCACGACTATTTTAATGTGCTTAATTCTTTTGATGACCTATTTATGCCCGTTATTAATTTGCGAACAGTAGAAGATGCAACTTTAGAATTTGATGTTAGTTATGCCTATTTGGACGATTTGGTGGATAGATTGGCGATAGATGTGTCGACCGATTGTGGTGCTACTTATGTAGAAGTATACAACAAAGCAGGCGAAGAACTATCGACACGGAGTACCGAAACCCCACAAACTGCCAATGATTGGCGTACCGAAACGGTAAGTTTGAACGATTTTGTAGGGCAAAATTTATTGGTTCGATTCCGCACTACCACAGGCGGCGGTAATTGGTTGTTTATCGACAATGTGGCTATCAACGGTACACCTTTGGGACAAGATGCGGTATTACCCGAACCTTCGATTCGCCTTGTTCCAAATCCTGCTAAGGAACAATTAACCGTCTTTTTGCCTTCCGCAACGCATAATGGTACTGTATCCGTGACCAATATGTTGGGTCAAAAAGTATTGGAGCAAGAAGTGAAAAATACCGCCTCCATACAATTGCGTATCATCGATTTACCAAGTGGTGTATATTTTTTGAGTTATGCAACGGCTCAAAAAACGCTGGTGCAAACTTGGGTGAAAGAATAAAAAAACAATTATGCCATATAAAAATTTCCCCCTTTCTGCCCAATTTGGGTACGAAAGGGGGAAATTTGTGGTTTATGGGGGTAGGAAAAACGGGAGTAAGGCTACCTTCCTTCCAATAAACCGAGCATAGTATAGTATTTACACAAAAATATGTATTTGCCTTTGGTGCTTTGTCCTTGCAAAGCATATTTGGCGGCTAACACAAGACTTCCCAACAGTTTGTAACTTTCTCCGAGCAAAGTAGTGGCAAAAATACCTTCTGTTCTTGCTCTAATGTGTTCTTCGCTGCCTATTTTTCGGCTTAGGCGCACAAAACCTTCGTGCGTAACGCGGGCGTGGTCTATGTGGTGATGAACGACGGCTGTTGGGAGATAGTAGATTTGGTTTGAAATGGGCAACAAACGCATATAAATATCTTTGTCGTCGGCACGTGCCAATAGTTTTTCGTTAAAACCACCAACTTTTTGCAGGGCTTTTTTGCGATAGGTCATATTGCAACCAACAGGATAACCGCCTCTGCCGCCTTTGAACAACTGTATTTTATCGCCCAAATCTCTTTTGCTCACCATGCCTTCGAGGTAAGGATTCATCCATTCGGGTTCGCTTTGTTCGTAGCGCGGCAAGACTCTCCCACCAACACCAATGGCATCGGGTTTTTGGAGCATAAAATTGAGCAAATTGAGGGCAAAATCGGGTTCGGCTACTGCATCATCGTCAATAAAACACACCATTTCGCCCCGACTTTCGGCAATGCCTCTGTTTCGGGCGAAAGACAAACCCTGTCGCTGTTCCACAAAATAGCGGAACTGCCAATCAGTGTGTTGTTTTTTGAAAGCCATACAGATAGACTCCGTTTGGTCGGTGCAATTGTTGTTGATAACAAGCACCTCAAATACTTCTTTGGCTAAAGTTTGTTGGTACAAAGATTCGAGGCAATAGCCAATATATTTTTGACGGTTATAGGTGCAGATGACGATGGATAGTTGTGGAATGGGCATTGGGAGGTGTATAACTTAGCGGAATAGAAAATTTAATTTTATTTCAACAACTCCACCAAAGCCGCCATATTATCCGTTTCGTCAAAAATGGCAGTAACAGGAATTGTAAAACCTTTGATAACGGTGCTACTAATGGTGCCTTGTTGTACTTTTAGGTGGAGGTGATAGGTGGTAGCGTGGGGTGAGAGGAGATACTGTTCAACTATCTGCTCGTCG
>JAEUUX010000275.1 GCA_016787295.1 Chitinophagales bacterium | reverse complement strand
TTTTGCCAGCACGTTTTCTTTTTGTGCCAGCACTTTTTCGTTTTGTGCCAGCATTTTTTATTTTTTGCCAGCACTTTTTCATTTTTCGCCAGCACTTTTTCGTTTTGTGCCAGCATTTTTTATTTTTTGCCAGCACTTTTTCGTTTTGTGCCAGCATTTTTTATTTTTTGCCAGCACTTTTTCGTTTTGTGCCAGCACTTTTTCGTTTTGTGCCAGCATTTTTTATTTTTTGCCAGCACTTTTTCATTTTTCGCCAGCATTTTTTATTTTTTGCCAGCACTTTTTCATTTTTCGCCAGCACTTTTTTATTTTTTGCCAGCACTTTTTTATTTTTTGCCAGCACTTTTTCATTTTTCGCCAGCACTTTTTCATTTTTCGTCAGCACTTTTTCATTTTTCGCCAGCACTTTTTCATTTTTCGCCAGCACTTTTTCGTTTTTTGCCAGCATTTTTTATTTTTTGCCAGCACTTTTTCGTTTTGTGCCAGCACTTTTTCATTTTTGGTCGGCACTTTTGTCGGTGTTTCGATAGCGATGTATTTTTATTTAAGGATTGTGTGTATTAAAAGATGCGATTATGTAGTACAATTGGACAAAAAGCAGTATTATTGCACCTTATTTATCGCCTATTACAAAAAAATTTCTGGTGTTCTGTTTAAGAACTTGCCTCATTGAAAGTCTCTGCTTAGACGCTCAAAAGGTGTATACCTTCTGCAAAACCTATACATAATGTATTGCAGGGGAGATGGTAAATTTTATCAAAACAAAAAACAAACCACAGTACAAAAAATGCAAAAATGCCTACTCTATACATTCATTATTATTATAACTGCCATTGCCGCACCGTCCGCAACTGCCCAAACAGATGCCGAACTGCGACAATGGCAATTCATGTCTTACGGAAAAATACCTACTTGGACGGGTGTCGCAGCAGACTGGCAAAAAACCACACCCACTATCCACCTCTATGACAACGATGAATATAAGGGACATGCTACTTTTGTTATGAACAAACTCAAACACCAACTCAATTTCAAACAATTTAAAGCCTTGGTCAGCGACCCCCAAAAACGCCAATACATTCCTTTCTTCTTATACGATTTGCGAGCCTTTCCCCTAAAAGAAAACGGAAAAATCTATGACTGGGCATTGATGGTAGAAGACTATCAATTTACGGACACGGACGAACAAATTGCTCAACTCTTGCTCCGATTAGCCAATTTGATTCCTCAAAAAGTGGCTTTTCAACACAATGGAATCATACTGCTCGCCAACAATCCTGCCAATAAAGTAAATATGCGCCTAAGTAGCTGGTTCAAAAACACTTCTTATACCTGCATGACCACCACCGATTTACAACAAAAAACCAACAGCCGCAAAGCCCAAATCCTCAATGAAGGCGAAGCAGTTGGCAAGTTGGTGTGGGTAGAAAACGACCAAGCCGCACAGCAACTCCGCCCCGACGATATTGCCGTCTATAATTATATTCCTCTCGAAGTGCCGCCTGTAGCTGGTATCATCACGCTATTTCCGCAAACCCCGCTTTCGCATACCGCCATATTAGCCAAAAATCGTGGCACTCCCAACATTTATATACCAAGTCTTCGCAATATAAAGGCTGAATATTTGTTGGGCAAACAGGTGAAGTTTGTGGCTCGAAAAGAAAAAATAAGCCTCACCCGCACACATAATACCCTATCGAACAAGACAAGCCGCAGTGCTATCCCGCTAACACTCCCTATTGCCAAAGGTAGTCTTGGTAGTGGGGTAGTTGTGTTTGACAAAACAGCCCAAAGTCTATTAACGGTCGAAAACATAGGCACAAAAGCCGCCAATTACGCTCGCTTGCAGCGATTATTGGGCAAAACAGCCGTGCGCGAAGGTTATGCCATCGGCTTTCAACCCTATTTTAGTGTTATTGACCAACAAACGCAAGTTTTTATCGAGCAGTTGTATTGCGACAAAGACAATTTATCTCCTACCGAAATCCGTACTGCACTTGGCAATATCAGAACCTGCATCGAGGAAAGTGAAATCCCTGCTGTCACCATCAACTCGCTCCGCCAACTATTAGACCAACATTTCAAGGGCAAAAAAATCCGCCTCCGAAGTTCTACCAACTGCGAAGACCTTCCCAATTTTAATGGCGCTGGACTTTATGAATCAAGAGGTATCAATGCTAAGGAAAAGAACAAAAAACTAAGCAAAAAACTACTGCAAGTATACGCCTCCTTGTGGAACGATGCTGCTTTTTTGGAGCGCGAATACTTTGGCATCGACCACCAAACAGCAGCAATGGCAATACAAATCAACGAAGCCTTTGACGACCAAAACGAACTTGGCAACGGTGTAATTGTTACGAAAAAAGATGCCAACAACCACACCCAAATTTGGGTTAATGCGCAATGTGGCGATGTGCTTGTAACCAATCCTACTAACAAAGGCGAAACTGCTGAATCTTTTTTCCTCAATCAGCAAGGAGAAATTACCCAAATAGAAACCGAATCGAGTCTCGGTAATTTGTTCCTCAACGATGGTGCTTTGCACGCTTTTTTGCCCTATTTGGCACAACTAAGCCTCATCACCGAACAGCATTTTGTGGATAATCAAAAAGGTTATGGTGTGGATATTGAGTTCAAAATTATGAACGAAAACGGTTATCCACATCTATACTTCAAACAAGCGCGCCTTTTGCGACAAACATTTTGATAACGACATTAAAAAGTAGTTTTAGCTTGTGTTGTTCTAAAAAAATGACAAATGCGAAACAATATTTGATAATGACAATCTGATAAGTACCTTATCAAGTCCTTATTTGTTATTCTCCAAACAACCCAATTTAGCTGACAATATTACCAGCTCAAAATAATAAAAACCTGGATGGGGTGACACGTTTATAGCCCAGAAACAATAGAATAATTAACATAAACCCCGATGGGGTGACACATTATTCGACAAAACATGACATCATTTCACCCCGTCGGGGTTTATGCCTTTTTTGTTCCGTTTTTTGCTATAAACCTATCACCCTTTCAGGGTTTATTTAAATACTTTCTTATCGTTGCTATTTTCAGAAATACCACTTAATAATGTCGCTATCAAATTATAAACTCTTGCTTATGCCCACCAACACCCAAAAATCCCGCTACTGCGCCAATTTGCAATAGCGGGATTTTGCTCTGACTAAATAAGTCATTAATGTTTGTGCAGACTCAATACATATTCTGCTACATAAACAATTTCGGGTTCAGATAGCTTAGTTTTGAAATTTGGCATCTTGCCTTTGCCATTGGTGACGGTAGCAACAATTTCGTCGCGCGTTTCGTGGATTTTTGTCAAATCGGGGGCACCGTGTGTATGGCAACCCTGACAATTTTGGCTATATATTTTTTCGCCTTTTGCCACAGGATCCACTTTTTCGGCAGGCGTAGTAGCCGTTTTTTTGCTCGAACCACAGCTTGTCCACAAACCAATACAAGCTATACAGCAACACAAATAAACAAAAGTTTTTTTCATGGTAAACGGATTAGATGTTAGAAAAATAAAGTAACTTTATGTGTCCATGCCAACCAAAATACATACGCAAATATCACTGAAGCGCCAATTGCCATCGCTTTATTATTGCGTTTGTAGCCAATAAAACCCATAGGAATAGCCAACAACACTAAGGTTAGTTTGATATGAAACCAACCATTCACTTTTAGCCATTCGCCACCATTTTGAATCAGCATATATACTCCTGTCAAAATGAACAAGGTAGCAATAAGCATTTCAGGCATCATCGTTTTGCGGCGGTAGTCTGCCAAAGACGGATTGTTTGTAAGCAGCAAAATTGCTTTAATAATGTATGTTAAAGCAAATGCTCCACCAAAAAGTAGGTGTAAATCTTTAATTGTTTCCATTCAGTCGGTATTTTTAGAAAAATTTTATCATAAAGCTAAAAAAATAAGCCTAAAAAATTGTTTTTGTTAGCAAAAAGCTATACTTTTGCAGCAAAATCTTTGCTAATGACAAAAAACAAGAATTTGGGCTGCAAGATACACCATAATTTTTGTTTACCCAAAAAAATAGTGTTTTGTCTGTACAATATCCTTTAATTTTTTAGTTAATAAACTTTTTTTATGGCAGAAAATGTAGTAGGCTGGTTCGAAGTTCCTGTACGTAACATGGAACGCGCCATTAAATTTTACGAAACAGTTCTCGGTTTGTCGCTTAGTCCTCAAGATATGGGTGGCGTACAGATGGCATGGTTTCCGTTTGTAGAAGGTTCGGGTGCGCCCGGTTCCTTGATTTTGGACGAAAATTTTTATCGTCCCTCTGCCACTGATGGCGTATTGATTTATTTCACTTGTCCATCAGGTGATTTGCTCAACGAATTGGCGCGCGTCGAAGGGGCGGGCGGCAAAGTGTTGCAGGGCAAAACACTAATAGCAGAAGAATATGGTTATTTAGCTATTTGCCTCGACACCGAAGGCAACCGCATTGCCTTACATTCGGCGAAATAGCCAAATTTTCGGCAAAACAATACGAATAAACAACAAAAGTGAACGTTTGGATACGCGTTCACTTTTTTTATGTGCTTATTATCAGCAATATTCAAAAAAAATACCTACTTTTGCCTATCCAAATAAAGCAAATAATTTTTCGCAATATGGCAATCATTCGCTTCCTTATCTTTGTCCTGCTCACGGCGCTATGGGTTGTTCTACTCAACTATTCGCCCAGCGAATTACCCATCGTCGGAGACTCGTTCCAACACTCGTCGGTGGCGAGTATGCCTCCTTTGGGCAGATTCTTGGATCCGTTCAATGGTTTTTGGCAAAATGCCGAATTTTTGCGCCCTTCTTTGCCCTCCCAAAAGCATTTGGAGCAACTTAGTGCGCCAGTCAAGGTGGTGTATGACCAACGCTTGGTGCCACACATTTTTGCACAAAACGATAAAGACCTTACTTTTATGCAAGGCTACGTGACTGCGCAATTTAGGTTGTGGCAAATGGAATTTCAGACCCACGCTGCGGCAGGCAGGCTGTCCGAAATTGTAGGCGAAAAAGCACTCGCCTACGACTTGCACCAGCGCCGAAAAGGAATGGTCTTTGCTGCCGAAAACAGTTTGAAAGCAGTGGAGAAAAATCCACAAACTGCCGAACTTATCAAAGCCTACACGCAAGGAGTGAATGCCTATATCCAAGAACTTTCTTACAAAAAATTGCCACTCGAATATAAATTACTCAACTATGCACCCGAAAATTGGACGACACTCAAAACGGCTTTGTTGCTCAAATATATGGCAGATGACCTCACAGGCAGAGACGATGATTTGGCTTTGACCAATGCTTTGGCGCTCTTGGGCGAAAATGATTTTGCACAACTTTTTCCTGACTTTGCCAAAGGGCAAGACCCCATTGTGCCGTCCGACCAAGGTTATGATTTCAAGGCTATTGCCACACCCCACAAGCCGTTGCCAACACCATCGGCTCCGAAAACTACGGCACCTGATACTTCCAGCACCTTCGATTTGTTTGGCAAAGACTCTACTTTGTCGCTTTTGCGCCTGCCTTATTATGAACAACCCGACCCCAATTGGGGTAGCAACAATTGGGCTGTTTCGCCCAGCAAATCGGCGCTGAACAAAGCTATTTTGTGTAATGACCCACATTTGGGTTTAAATCTGCCTTCTTTGTGGTTCGAATTGCAATTATCCACACCCGAAAGCAACGTTTATGGTGTTTCCTTGCCGGGTGCGCCGGGCATTATCATTGGTTTTAACAAACACATTGCTTGGGGTGTGACCAACGCCAGCCGCGACGTGCGCGATTGGTTCAAAATCCAATTCAAAGATACCACACATCGCCAATATTGGTATGACAATCAGTGGAAAAACAGCTCGCAACGCATAGAGACTATTGAAGTGCGCAACGGCGCAACGGTGATGGATACCGTGATTTATACGCACTATGGTCCTGTGCCGTTTTTGAATGATAGTTTGGTGTCGGAACAACAAAAAAACTTGTCACTCAAATGGAAAGCTTTTGTCGGCTCGAACGAAGCCTTGACTTTCTATTACCTTAATCGTGCCAAAAACTATGATGATTTTGTGGCGGCGATTCAATACTACGAATGTCCGGGGCAAAACTTTGTGTATGCCGATGCCACAGGTAATATTGCGATTTGGCAACAGGGCAAATTTCCGATTCGGTGGAAAGGACAAGGAAAATTGTTGCTCGATGGTAGTCGTTCCGACAACGATTGGGAAGGATATATTCCGTTTGCTCACAACCCACATATCAAAAACCCCGAACGTGGTTTTGTGAGTTCTGCCAACCAACACCCGACGGATTCGTTGTATCCTTATTATTATGGTGGTATTTTTGAGTTTTATCGCAACCGCCGCCTCAACCAACAATTAGCCAATATGCAGGACATTACCATCGAAGACATGAAACACTTGCAATGTGACAATTATAACTTGCAAGCCGCCGAAGGTATGCACACTTTGTTGAGCTATTTGGATACGACACAACTGAAACCCAACGAATTGGAGATGTATCGTATTTTGAGTGCTTGGGATTTTAATAATCACCCACAACTCATTGCACCTACTATCTATACCGTTTTGGCAGACAAAATCTATGACAATTTGTGGGACGAATTGCCCGAAGATAAGAATACGCCATTGGTTCGCCCCAATGCTTATATTACCAATCAACTCTTGGTCACGCAACCCAAAAGCAAATTTATTGACATCAAAAATACGCCCGAAAAAGAAACTATACAACTGTTGGTGCAACTTTCGTTTCGCCAAACAGCAGACAGTTTGGAACGATGGGAGGCAGCTAACGGAACAGGACGCACTTGGGCAAAGTTTAAAAATACTACCTTGCGCCACTTGTCCCGCTTGCCTGCTTTGGGACTCAACGAACTGCCTATCGGCGGCGGCAAAGGAATTTTGAACGCCGCAAGTACCAACTGGGGACCCTCATGGCGCATGATTGTAATGCTGGGTGACGATAAAGTGGAGGCATTTGGGATTTATCCTGGCGGACAATCAGGAAATCCCGGTAGTCGCTATTATGCTAATTTTGTGGATAAATGGGCAGCAGGCGAATACAACCGCTTGAGTTTTTGGGCTGAAGACCAAACCATTCCACAAAGCGAAATTTTGTGGGTGCAAGATTTTGAATGATGTCTATAGGTTTTGCGAATTGATAAACATCTCATATCGCAACCCTCCTATTCAACAAAATAATTTATCATCTGTACCAAAACTACCTCAAAGATTAGGCTGTCTCCTAACAAGGAAACAGCCCAATCTTTGTCTTGATACAGTCCAAAATTAATCGATTCATCAAGGAAGTAGTTCAAAAGAAAAACTACCACTATCACACTTGATGGCGGTAGTTTTGTCGTAATTTTTGATGTCTACATGTTGTACTACAAAATATCTGCCAAAACCAAAGGACGGCGTTGGTTTTTCCATTCAAAACCTTTCAAAATAAAATCTTTGACGCGCACTTGCGACATAGGATAAAACACAGCATTGGGTTGTGCAATATAAGACACACGGTCGGCTTTGCCATCGGACGTAAAGGACATATTGATGATGCCCGCCGCCGATTTGTTGACTCCTGTATAGGCTTTCTTTTCGTCTTGTACAAAATACACACTTTCTGCATTGCCCGTCGCTGTTACGTGATGAATTTTTTGATTCACAAAATACCCCAACACATTTTGTCCTTTGATTTGGTTGTATACTCCTTTTTGCAGTTCGTTGCCCATAAAAGCATTGCTTAACAAATGAATTTGCTTGGGTTTGTTGCGTTCGGTGAATAGCCAAATCGTGTCGGCATATAATTGATAAGATTCGCTCCACAAAACCGGCTGCTGGAACATGCGAAAGGTGGAGTCGGCAGTAGAATAATAAAGTGAACCGCACACGCCTTGCAAGTCTTTTTTCAAAATTTTGACGTTTCTATAAGCAAAGATATTTTTAATCGTGTCTTTTTCGCCTTTAGCTTTGTCAGGTGGGCGGTTAGTAGATTGCAAAGTGTCGGCGGTGATATACAAGGTATCTTTGTCCACCAACTGTGTCAACAAAACATCTTTGTATGCCAAAACGGTTTTTTCTTGGTTATTGACCAACAGAAATTGGCTGTTAATACCCAGATTTTGTTTTGAATCGCGCCAAATAACGTTGCCTGTGGCTTTGGTCATGCCTGTTTTTCGGTCATATACCAAGTTGTCTGCTGTTAGTTGCTGTTCTTTTTGGTTAATGGTGGTGCGTTGGTTCAGGGTCAAAGAATTATTTTGGGCATCATATTCGCCTTCGTTGGCTTGTATGGTGCCGCTGGCGTTGGTGATGGTAGAACTACCCAAAAATTTTGCTTTTTCGGTAGCAATATCATAGTCCAATTGTGGTGTATGGAGGCTATATTCGGGTGTTTGCAAATGAACATCTTCTTCAAACAGCACTTTTTTATCCATTCCTCTATACGTGGCTTTTTGGCTTGTGAGGGTTGTTTCTTTGTTCAGCAATTTTCCGCCATTGGCATAACTTCCCTCTTGCGAATTGATGTTGTAGGACATGCGGTCGGAAGTTATTTCCAAACCGCTTTTTTCTTTCAATTGTCCGTTTTGGTACAATTCCACTTGTTTGGTGTTGGCATTATAGTCCATTTTGTCGGTGCGAATTTTGGTGCCATCATTAGCCGTCAGGTCTACATTGTCGTACAAATAAGCTTGTTTTGTTTTGACAATATATTCCACCTTATTGGCTTTCACCTTTGCTCGGTTATCTTCTAAACGCACATTATTGTATAGCGTTGCCTTTCGGTTAGTGACCAAATAACTTAATGAATCGGAATAGATTTTTGTTTTTCCGTCGGTCAAATAAACATCTTGTTGAAAAGTGGCTTTTCGCTGATTGCCATTGTAGAACGCTCGGCGCGACTTTATTTCGACCGAATCGCCTTGTTTGATATACACATTTCCGAAAATGCGCGCATTGTTTTCGCGATAATACAACAAAGCACTATCGCACAACATCGTCACATTGCCTTGTGTCAGAGAGACATTTCCCACCAATTTGCGCACCGAGACACCTTCGGTTTCTAACACCTCCAAAACGTCGGCATTTTGGACTTCTATCGTCTTATCGTTTTGCGCCCAAACGGTTGATGCTATGCACAACACCAGCGCCCAAATACTCCATAGTTTCATTGGAATAGAAAATAAATAATACATACACTATCGTGAAAACAACCACAAAGGTACGAAATTTAGGCAACTATAACGGCAATAATGCCTTTACAGAACATTTTTTGGGTTGTTGGCTGCCTTTTTAGTGTTTTTTTTGCCCAAAAAACGATAAAAAAGCAAAAATATTGCCAAAATCCAAATACTACTTGTATCTTTGCCTGCTAATTTAGCTCATTTACATTGGTATAATAACAAAACAAGAATAACAAGCCAACCATGAAAACATTTAATTTTCTGCTTTGTATTAATTTCCTATTTTGGGTCGGCGCTACTACCGCCACCGCTCAAACCACTATGTCGCACGTTCGCAACCTTTTCCAAGCCAAATGCGTTGCTTGTCATGCAGGCACCGATGCCGCAGCAGGACTCGACCTTAGTGGTACAGAATCGCAAATCTATGCAGAGTTGGTCAATGTGACAGCTACCTTGTCGCCCGATGGCGAAAAATTGGTTAAACCGGGCTATCCCTACAAAAGTTTTTTGCTCAAAAAAATGAATAACGGGCTAATCCACAACAACGACCGCGCACCATTGACCGAAGCCGAAGGTGATATTATGCCACCACCTAACTATCCGACCACCCTGCCTCTTGCCAACAACGAAGTGGAATTGTTGCGCCAATGGATTTTGCGTGGTGCCAAACTAAGTGGCACTAGCGTCAACAAAACACTTATCGACTCCTACTATACAGAAGGTGGTTTTGAGTTCCACGAACGCCCTACGGCACCTACCAACGGTTTCCAAGTCCACTTAGGACCCATATTCCTTGCTCCTGATGACGAACAAGAATATGCTATCAAATATGCTCTTGATATGCCACAAAACAAAGAAATCACCAAACTACAGATAGAAATGCCTGCACAATCGCACCATTTTATTCTCTACAAATTTCAACAAGGAGCCTCCACCTCCATTAACGACGGTTTGCGCGACGTTGGCATTTTCAACAATCCTTTGGCAAGTGATAACAATGAATTAGTAGCCGTGTGGCAATACAGCGACTCCTATAGGCTACCTGCAGGCACTGCATTTTTCTGGAAAAACAACGACGTTTTAGACCTTAACGTGCATATGCGGAACTATAGCAATACCACCATTTTGCCGTTTGATATTTACCTCAATGTCACTACCCAAGACGAAGGCGTAGCAATCAAAGAAATGAAATCACAGTTAAACCTATTTAACTCTCCTTTCTTATTCAGTATTCCTGCCAATGCTGTAAACTATCCTTTAGAAGAATCGGTTATCAATAACGATGGACAATACAATATCTGGCAAATTGGCGCCCACACCCACCGTTTGGCAGTAGACTATGACGTTTGGAAACGCAACACCAACGGCACCAAAGGCGAGCAACTCTACGAAGGACAAATCAATGGAGCTTATGACTGGGCACACCCACATGTTGCCACTTTTGAGCCTTATTACACCCTTCCACAAGGACAAGGTTTCATTCACCGAGCTACCTATACCAATCCCAACAACCAATCGGTCAGTTTTGGTTTGGAAACACAAAACGAAATGATGATTACCATCTTTCAATATACCGAAGGACAACCTATTCCTTTTGTGGGTGTTCCACATATTGCCAATGCATATTGTGTGAATGCCGACCCGCTTGTGTTCCAGCCCGAAGGCGGTACTATCACAGGCAACGGAACAACGGGCAATACGTTTGACCCTGCTTTGGCGGGTGTTGGCACACACCAAGTCAGCTATTCCTATATCATACCATCGGGCGAAACCATTACTGCCAACTATGATATAGTAGTAACGCCCTCGATCGTCGTTCCAACCATTGCTCAAGCCGACAATGTTTTGTCTACACAAGGCGAATACGAAAGCTATCAGTGGTACATGAACGGCAACGCTATTCCCAATGCCAATCTCAACTATTATGTTCCCACAGTAACAGGTGTCTATGTGTTGGCAGTAACGCAAAATGGCTGCATGGTGTTTTCGAACGAACAAAATGTAGTTATTAATGGCATAGCAGTAACCAACAATGCAGCTAATATTACCTATATTTATCCTAATCCGTATCAAAACCAGTTCCAAATGCAATACGAATTGAAAACGGCTGCCACCGTGAGCATAGATTTGTATAACCTAATTGGGCAAAAAATAACTACTTTGGTGCCAGAAAGCCTGCAAAACAGCGGCGCACATAACTATGTGGTAGATGCGGCGCAATTGCGTTTGGGTAAAGGGGTATATTTTGTTACAACAACGATCGATGGCATAAGCTATACACAAAAAATAGTGCAAGAATAGAACAGTTTTTTTGTTGCACCATAAAAAAATTATTGTGTACTAAAAAAATAGGTCAATTTACCCAAATGGTAGGTTGACCTATTTTTTTGTTAGGTGTTTTCCGTAGGATAAGGTTTAAACTCTATCCTACTTTTTGTTATTGCTATTTTCGCAAAACCGTTACATGGTGTCTTTATTAAATTATGATAATTAGCTACATTATGGGAGAAATGGAATATTTTTTCACTACAAGACTTGACTATTTGAGTGGAAATGCTGTATCTTTGCGACGGAATTATTGCTTCCTTGTTTTCTTGGGGGTGATGAGGGAAGTTATTAATATTTTTTCACAAAAGGCGGGCTGTTTGTTAAGGTAATAAATAGTTCCCGAATAATTTAAACAAGAAAGACATGAACAAAATAAGTTTACAAGTATTATTGGTCTTGGCTTTCGCTAAAAAATATTGGCAAAAAACAAATTGAAATACTTAGTTCAAAGCCCCATTTTACGCCTCAAATACGTGAGAATAATGTGCAGAACGCTAAAATGCTGTCATTTTTGACCTGTTTTTGTTGTAATAGAGCTTCAACGATACAATATGTCGATTAGCAAATCTGCCCATCCGAGTAAAAAAGAACACTTTCATGCTAAATGTAGCCTAAAAATACCCGAATCTTTTTTTCGAGTTAATTTTTTAGCGAAAGGTA
>JAEUUX010000229.1 GCA_016787295.1 Chitinophagales bacterium | reverse complement strand
AACACCTAACACAACTTATACCGTAATTTTGACAACTACATCTCAAAGTGTAGGAGCAGCATTAAGTAGTGCAACCATTCCTTCGGGTTATGTTTCAACGGGTGAAAATATTGGAGCGGGTACTGGCAGCGATGGTACGGTAAATAGCGTTATCAGCGTACCAGTAACAACGACTGATGTTACAAACGTTAACTTTGGTATTCGTTCTCCATTAATAGACTTATCTGTTACAAAAACAGCCAATAATTTGGCTCCTACTATTGGAAGCACTGTCACATTTACCATTACTGTAACTAATGCTGTGGGTTATGATACGGCGACAGGAGTTTCAGTAACAGATGTTGTGCCAAGTGGATTTTCTAATATAACTAATATCAGCAATAGTGGCGTTCTTTCTGGCAATACTATTACTTGGAGTGGCTTAACTATCAATAGTGGAGCAAGTGTAAATCTTACTTTCACTGCAACAGTATTGGCAAGTGGTAGTTATACCAATATGGCGCAGGTATCGGCAGCAGACCTGCCTGATTTTGACTCTACGCCAAACAATTCTGTATCAACAGAAGACGACCAAGATGATGTAAACTTGGTACCAGCTACTAATTGCGATGCAAGACAAGGCACATGGATAGAATAATCCAATGCCACAAATAGGCTAAAAACCAAACGAACATATATTATCCTTGTTATGCCCACGCACCTCTTCTTTACCTAACGCAAGTTAGTAAGTAAGGAAAATACCACTTTTGAACAAAAAACCCCCTCGCGTACCCTAAAAGGTACGGAGGGGGTTTGCTTTTATAATGGCATTATTTTTTATTGATAAAAATGCTTCTTCTTTGGGGCTATGAATACACCATGATAAAAAAACAAGTTTATTTACCTTTCCATACAGGAGAGCGTTTTTGCTGAAAAGCCATAATGCCTTCCATTGCATCTTCGGTCGATAAGGTTTCCATGAGCATAGCATAGAGATAGCGGTGCCGTTCTTGGTCGGGCAGTTGTTGAACTTCGCTGTAGGCTTTTAGACCTTTGCTAATCGCCAAGGGTGCATATTGACAAATTTCGGCTACCAAATCGGCTACGGCTTGTTGGGTGTCGTCAACTATTTGGGTCACTAAACCGTATTGCAGCGCATCGGCAGCCGTGAGGGTTTGGGCGCGCATACACCAATCCAGAACTTTGCGAGCAGGCATAATTGCCAACAAACTTTCCATGACTTGGAACGGGAAAATACCTCGTTTTACTTCAGGAAGGGCAAAGGTTACGTTTGGAGCGGCGATGACATGTGTGCAACCACCAACTAATAGCAAACCACCTGCATAGACAGGAGCATGGATGTTGGCAATACAAGGTTTGTGTAATTGCTTAAATAAGTCGCCAATGATAACCTGTTCGGCTGGAACAGGAATACTTGACGGTATATCATCAGATTGCATGAAAGCCTTGAGGTCGGCGCCCGCACAAAAAACATTACCTGTAGCTGCCAACACCACCACCCAGATATCAGGATTATGATGAGCATACGAAAATGCAAACGCCAATTCGTTCACCAAGACAGGATGTAAGGCATTTTTTTGTGCAGGTCGGTTAAGGGTTAAGGTAAGACAATGGTCGGTTTGTTCAACCAATAAAAAGGCAAATTGTTGTTGAGCAAAATCGCGGGTTTGTTCAGCATTATAAACCATAAAACAGATGAGAGACTATTTTTTATTGATTAGTTGGATAATATCTTTTATAATAGCTTCGTCGCTTGGGCGTTTGGCGTTGGATTCAGCTATATCACCTTTTTTATCGATGAGCATATAGCGCGGAATGCTTTGGATTTTGTAATAGGCACACACTTCGGAGTTCCAACCGCCCGGGGAAAGCCAATTGACTCCTTCAATTTTGTTTTGCTCGATGGCATTTTTCCAGCGTTCTTCGGTGTCATCTATGGAAATATAGAGAAAAACGACTTGTTTTTGTTGTTTTTTGGATAATTTATTAGGCAATTCGTGCGAAAAAGGCATTTGTTGTCTGCAAGGTCCGCACCAAGAAGCCCAAAAATCGACATACACTACTTTGCCTTTAAACTCGGACAAGTTGGCAGGTTTGCCGTCTATGGTGAGTAATTTGGGTCCCGAACCAGCGGCACTACTGCTACTATTGCTCGGAGTGGTATTGGCAGCCAAAGTAGGGGTAGTGATTTTGCCATTAATAACATCACCACAACTTGCCAACAAAATAGGTGGATAGGTATTTGATTTGTCACTTTCTTTTACACCTTCGTATACTTTTTTGGCAATAGGAACGCTTAGTTTGCTGTTATAGTCGAGCATATATTGCGAAACAATATAGCTAAACACCATTGGTTTTTTGTAGGTTTGGCGAGCCATGTTAAATTTCATATCCATCGACAAAGATACATCAGTAAATTTGTTGAAACCATTTTGTTGCGAAGTGATATAGGTGGTATAATACACCAAAAAACCCCTATAAGCAGGTGATATTAGTGCCTCATGGTTATCAACCACTTTGTCCTCAAAACCATCGGTCATTACATGTGGCAAAGGCAAAACGATTTTGATATTAGCATCGGCATTGGCGGTCACAATCGGGAAACCAAACAGCCATTGCCAATAGTTATAGTTGATTTGGTGGTTGATGTATTGGCGAAATTCGTTGCTCAATTTCGTAAAATTGGGTTGTTGTTGTATGTATTTGAGTTGTTCTTGTTTGGCTTGGTACAGCTCCATTTCAAAAGGGTCTATTTTCATGGAGCGAATCTTGGTTTGCATAGCTGAGGTATGATACCAATTGCCATATTTTTGGTTAAATTGGGTGTAAAATTGGTTGTTTTCTGCGGCTTTTCCGTTATACGTAGCTGTTTTGAGCAAGGAGTCGGCACTGCATTCCAAACTTAATGTTTCGTTGGGCGAAAGAAATAGGGGCAACAACTGTTTTTGATAGCGCAACAACACAGGACGGCTTTGGTTCAATGGAAATTGAAACGAGAAATCACCTTTGTCGTTCATGGTGGTTGTGAACACTTGTGCATGTTGTTCGCCCAAATACACATTATCGACAATCAATAAAACGGTATCTTTATCGCTGGCATTTGCAATTTTGCCCGATATGTTTGCATTGTTTTGCGCCATCGCCAAACAAGCTATAAAAAAACTACAACAGAACCCTAATAGATGTAATTTCATGGAAAGGTACAATTAATTTAGTGGGTTTTATAACGATTAATAGTAAAACTTTTGGTATGGTTTATTGCTTGTAGTGTGTTTGATGAAATCAGACGGCAAAAATACGGAAATTAAAGATGCGACTCGTTATTTTGTGTTTTTTTAACAATTGTAGGTAGGGTAGGCGCATAAAAAAAGGCTTAAACTGCCACGACACAGTTTAAACCTTTTGGGTGGTAAGGGGCGGGATCGAACCGTCGACACATGGATTTTCAGTCCATTGCTCTACCAACTGAGCTACCTCACCAGCGTTTTGCGATGCAAAGGTACGACGGTTTTTTGGTATCTCCAAATTTTTGTATCAAAATTTTGCATTTTTTTTGAAAAAAGTTTCAAAAGTTTGAGTAAGTGCAAAAAAATGCTTCAAAAATTTGAAAACTGCGCCAAAAATGCTCTCCAAATAGCTTTTGGACGTTAGTGTTTTATTTTATCTATTTTGTTAGCATAAAGTGTTATTGTTCCGAACAACATCATAAATGTTCGAGTGGCGAAGCGCGTTAGGGATTGTAAGGGCAGCCGTTAGGCTGGTGCTTGCACCGAAGCGTTAGCGAAGCCCTGTAAAGCCCGACCCGCAGGGAAACGCCCAAAAAATGAGAGATATATTCGGCAAAATAACCTCAATGGAACACTAAAATTGGAAATAATAAAAAGTATTGCTTTGATGGTTGCCCAACAAAAAAATTGCAAAAATGAGGAATACATATACCAACCATCGCCACCATTTTTGGGCAATGCGCTCAAAAGGGCTGTAGTCGCCGCGCAATTGATAGCTTTCTAAGTATTCGACAAATAAGATGAGTGGTGCGATGAGGGATAAATAATGATAAGGTATTTGGCTAATAGAATGTTGTGGTATTTGTCGCAAGATTTGTAGCCATTGCCCAATATCATCGCAGCGAAAAGGGAAACAATTGAATGCAAACAAGGCAATGACCAACGACCTATAGACGGTTTTGACCAACAAAGGACTGCCATTTTTTTCGAGCCAATGTGTAAAGATTTGTCTTAGTGGTGTTGTGAAATCCAAGACGATGAACGCAACAGCATGTAAAACGCCGAACAATACGAATGTCCAACCTGCACCGTGCCACAAGCCCATAAGCAAATACACGACCAAAATGTTGCGATAGTATTGCCAACGCTTGTCACCACGCCCGCCCAAAGGTAGATATAAATAGGTTCGAATCCAAAGGGTGAGAGAAATATGCCACCTTCGCCAAATATCGCTATAAGATTGTGCTGTGAAAGGACGGTCGAAGTTGAGCATTAATTGTATGCCTATCAGTCGTGCCGAACCTGTTGCGATGAGCGAATAAGCCGAAAAGTCGGCATAGATTTGATAAACAAATAACAACATAGCTATCGCTATTGCCATGCCTCCATAGTTGTTGATGTCGTTGAAAATATAGCGCAGATATTCACCAATGTTATCGGCAATGACCAATTTTTTAAAAAATCCCCACACAATTAACTGCCCACCACTTATCAAATTTTCTAACTGAAAACGTGTGGCAGGAGCAAAGCGTTCGCTAAATTGTTGTTTGAGTTGTGGCAAAAGGTGCTTGGCTTGCTCGATAGGTCCTGCCACCAATTGCGGGAAAAAACCGATGTAAAGGGCATACAAACCAAAGTGCTTTTCGACATTTTGTTGGCGGCGGTATACTTCTATAGTATAGCTCAAAGATTGGAAAGTATAAAAAGAAATGCCCGGAGGCAGAATCAATGTCATTCCCAAATTGGGCAAATGAATGGCAAAAAAAGCCAATAAGTATTGCAAATTAGCATAAAAAAAAACGGTGTATTTGAACAAACACAATAGCAATACATCGATACCAACCGCAAAATATAACCATTTGCGGCGCGTCTTACCTTCAGAAGCCGCAATTTGTTGGGTGCTAAAAAATGCAATAAAGGTCGAAAATAGGAGCAATACAAGATACTCGACTTTGCCCCAACCATAAAAAAAGTAACTTGCTGCTAATAACCATGCCCATCTCCAACGTTGTGGAAATAGAAAAGTGACCAAGGTGACCAAAGGTAAAAAAATAAGATAGGCAAGGCTATTAAAAACCATAATCGACAGGCATGAAATTTGGCAGCAAAGGTACGCATTAAAACGAGAACTTTCTTAAGGCTATCCTAAATTAAAAAAAACCAATGTTTTTGATATTTTGTGTCATACCGATTGTTAAACCTTAATATACACCTACCGCAAACAAGCTGCATGTTTTTCCATCAGCCACTGCTTATCCGTGATAGGCAGTGTTCTTAGTTCTTGCGCTATTTTTTCCAATTTTTGAGTGTCGCGCGACTTGGGAGTTTTCAGCATTTCGTTGAACAAATGCGCACTTAAACGAATAAAATGCTGATAAGCCTTTTTTTTGGCATCGGGCAATTCGCGTTGTGTTTTGATATAAGATTTAAAAGTGGCTATGTGAGACTCAAATAGGCGCACCTCTTTCAGCTCATAATACGCTTTTAGCAACAAACTTTTTCGTTCAATATTATATAGCGGTTCAACGTCTTTGGAGATTTGGAACAAGTAGTCGATACAATTTTGATAGGCAGCAGTATTTTTTTGATAAAAACAAAATGCCGCCATATTGAGGCGATAAATAGTGTCACTATAGTTGGGGTGTATGTGTATTCGGCAGTATTCGATAAATGTTTGTATCCATTCCCACTCTTGTATGCGAAGCCCCAAAGTAACCATATTTCGAGCATGATTGAGCTGCAAATACTGCCCATCAAACAATAATTGGCGTTCGTGTTGCACTTTATATAAATCGAAAGCCTCTTGATAATAGCTCAAATTGCCTTTCACTGTCTGAAGGGTACAATAACCTATGGCGTATGAGTACAAATTTTTTAGTTCATGAACGGCTATGGTAGCGGGTATAAGCAGTGCTTTGAACTGCAAATAATCCGTTTCTGTTTGTCCATACAACAACAGCAAAGCCCTATAATACAACGCAACCAAAGGAAAATCGCTCCAATCATGTCGCTCAACCTCCGCTATAAGTTGTTCTATCTGTGCCATATCATAATGAATAACTTTCAAGCGTCTCTTGTTCAAAATGATACAAGCAATAGAAAGCCGCTGCAAAAGGCTATGGGCATAAAATACATTGGCAACTTCTTGTAACTCCACCAAAAGGCTATCATCATGGTACATAGCTCCAAACTCTTGAGCAAGCGTTAACAATTCGTAACGATGCCCGTATGTAGCCAAGTCCGTCGGTCTTTGCTGTAGATAACCAACTGCTTCGTGGTAGCGCCACACAAATTGCTGCGGCAATCCCTTATCCCGCAACGCTCCCAAATCGCTTAATTGCCTATACAATACATCATCTTGAAACGTCTGATATGCCCAAAAATCAAACACCAATTTGCTCAAATGATTAGCCAAAACAGACAAACCATTACTGCTCAAACCATTCACCACCCCATAAATTTTCTCCTGCAAATAAGCACGTTCGATTTTCTTTTCAGGAAAATCCGGATAAGCCTTATCCAACAAAGCCCACAAAACCAAACTCTTCTGGTTGCCATTAAAAAAATCCGAATGAACATACGACTTAAAACTTGCCCACTCTTTTTTGTCCATTTTGGACAACATACCAATTAATTTACTATTTTTCATACCATTCTTTGGCAGCAAAGGTAGTTGTTTTTCTTAAGAAATTCCGCAAAATGAATAAATTTCTACACTTCTTTTCATAGCACAAAAAGAACCCAAATCATGCTTGCTGTTTCTATCCCGATAACGACCTTAAAAAGCACTTTCTTGTAAAAAAACCTACAGGCTGACAAAATTACAACCTCAAAATAATACAACCATTAACAAAAACCCCGAAGGGGTGATAAGTTTATAGCAACAAAACAAAAGAAAAATCATCAAAAACCCCGAAGGGGTGATATTATTCGACAAAATATGATGTATTTCACCCCATTCTACCATTATTTCCATTCTTCGTTCATCTTTTCTATAACCCTTACATAGCTGTCAAGTTTTATTTACCAAAAGTTTGCATCATTTTAATATCATCATCAAACCCAAGTCATCTCTACCACAATCCCTCTTCTCTTTCGCCTTAACAACTCCCACATTTCATAAAAAAACCAACCTTCAAAAGGCTTAAGAATGCCGCTTTTTTCAGCTTTGGAAACATACAGGTCTTGATAGTACCTTTGCAGGTATATAGACAAACAATTTATTGAACACCGAATCAAATAAGCAACACTATTTGCACCATTAAAAATAGCCAGCAACAGTACTTGTAAACAGCTAGCAACAGTACTTGTACCATTGAAAAAAAACAGACACCACCCCATTAAAAAACACCATTTCTTGATAATAATTAACAATTAACCATTAACAATTATCAAATATTCCCTCTCCCAATCCAAAACAAACAAACCAAGCCACTAAATCATCTTCCGCCAGCCCTAAACCACCTTCCGCTCGTCCCAAACCACCTTCCGCTCGTCCCAAACCACCTTCCGCCCGTCCAAAAACACTTTCCGCCAAACCCCCAAAAAAATTAACAATTAATAATTAACCATTAACAATTACCAAAACACCTTCCGCCCGTCCTAAATCACTTTCCGCCTACCCCCAAAAAACAACAATTAACCATTAACAACTAACAATTACCAAAACATTCCTTCCGCCTAACCCCCAAAAAAATAACAATTACCAAAACATTCTATGACCTCCACCAAAAAAAATTAACCATCAACCATTAAAGCACTCCCATTAACAATTAACAATTGATAATTAACAATTAAACAGTCCGCTATGAAAAAAAATGTACTAATCTTGTTCCTTCTCCTACAACTATCCACCATCTTTACTTCGGCGCAAAATCGAACACAATGGCTCAACATTCCTTCCAAAAATGCCATTCAGACACCCACCGAACTATGCGTAACACAAAAAAAACAACTCGGACTAAGCAACAACGATGCCTTACTGTTCCAACAAACCCACACCGACCCGCAAGGCATGAAGCACCATCGTTTTCAGCAATACTACAAAAACTATCCTATTGTTGGAAGCATTGCGCTCATACACACCAACAAAAAAGGAACAATACAAACACTTAATCACCAACTATCACCAAACTTCAACCAAATACCCACCATCAACATCTCCGAAGCCACAGCCATACAACACGCCCTCCAACACACAAAAGCCCAACAATACGCATGGGAAAATCCCAACTTAGAACGCCTACTACAAACCACCCTCAACCAAGCCAATGCCACCTATTTCCCCAAAGGAGAACTCGTGTGGTACAACCCCCACAACAACCAACAAGCCGACCAATACACCCTCTGCTACCAATTCAATATCGTAGCAGCACAACCCCTATTGCACCAATACGTCTATGTTAGCGCTGCTGACGGCAACATTATAGGAGCAGAAAACCACCTTTGCGAAGCCACCACCACCCGCCAAGTTCCCTACCTATTCCACTGCACCCCCAACGGCAACGTTAGCATTACCGTCGATGCCATCAATACCAACACCTACCAACTCAAAGACACCAACCGCCAAATCTACACCTACCAAGCCGACGGCTGCGAAAGAGACACCCTCGTCACCATCAGCGGCACACCCACCCTTAGCCAACAACAAGCAGGTATCGCCGCACACTATGCAGCCGAAAAATACTACGACTATCTCCACCTAACCTTCAACGACACCATCATCAGTCAAGGATTACACAAAATGCTATCCCTTGTCGATGTAGACCTAAGCAACTGCGACCCACAATTCAACAACAACAATAACAACGCCTTTTGGTGGAACAACATGGCAATATTTGGCAAAGGAAATAACCCAAACGCACCCTTTGTCTCCCTCGATATAGTAGGACACGAATTCACACACGGCATCATACAACAAACAGCCAACCTATCCAACACCAACGAAGCAGGCATCATCAACGAAGCACTCGCCGACATCTTTGGCACACTCACCGAGTTCGCAAGCCAAGCCGACTGCGCCGACTGGATTATTGCCGAAGACGTTGTAGGCAACAATGGAATCAGAAACATAGCACAACCCAATAGCACAGCCTGCCCCGACACCTACAAAGGCGACTATTGGTACAACGACGGAAACCCAAGCCAATTCGTACACACCAACAGCACCCTCATTAGCCATTGGTTCTATTTGCTTTGCGAAGGAGGAAACGGAATCAACGACGACAGTTTAGGCTACCACGTCTTACCCTTAGACAACACACCCGAAGGCAGCCGAAACCAAGCCGCACAAATCATCTACAAAACCCTATTCTACCTCACACCATACAGTGGATTAGCAGACTTCCGCACCGCCACACTCCAAGCCACCGCCGACCTATACGGAAACAACAGCACCCAAACAGAACAAGTATTACAAGCATGGTGCGCCGTAGGCATGGGAACATGCACCGCCTCCGACGACTACATAACCCTCTTATTGCCCAACGGTGGCGAAACACTACAAGCCAACACCTCACAAACCATCACTTGGACAGCCTCCCCCAGCATACAAGCAATAGACATAGACCTCTCTATTGATGGTGGATTAAACTGGATTAACCTATCCACCAACACACCTAATACAGGTTTAGCCACTTGTTTCCTACCCAACAGCCCCACCACCACAGCCCTCATAAAACTAACAGACCACCACAACCCCGCCACCATCGACAAAAGCGACACCACCTTCACCATCTTAGGCTGTAGCGTCAATGCCACAGCACTCATTTCCAGCACCAACTCATGCACAAATACTCCCATAACATGGATCAACCAAAGCAACGGAGCCACCGCCTACGAATGGTATGTAGATGGATTTATGGTTTGTAGCACCACTAATTTCGTATTCTCATTCACACAAGCAGGCACACACCACGTCACACTCCTAGCAACCGATAATATGTGCACCGATAGCCAAACATGGGAAATAAACATACAACAAACTCCCAACGCCGACTTCAACCACGACATCTACGGACGCACACTCTGCGCCTATATCCCCTATGCACCCAACACCGAATACACATGGTATCTCGGTGACGGCACCACCATCAACAACCAACAAAACATCACACACACCTACACCCAAGCAGGCAACTACACTGTCACACTCATCGTCAACGCCTGCAACACCACCGCCACCCTCTCCACCAACATCACCATCGACGACTTCTGCCAACAAGAAATCATCGACACCCACCTCACAACCGACGGACACATCACACAAACAGCCCTACAAGGCAAATACCTATGGATAGGAAGCTTTTCAGGACTAACACGCTTAGACACCACCGACAACAGCACAACAACATACACCACCTCCAACACCATCTTACAAGAAAACTTCATCACAGGAGTAGCCGTAGACCACACAGACAAAGTATGGATAGTTACTTATGGCGCTCTTTATAGAATTGACGGAGAACAATGGACAAGATTCCAACAAACAGGCAGCCCACAATCGACTAACAGTATTGTAGCATTTCCGTATGAAGTAGCCATAGACGATAATAACCACACATGGGTAGGGCAAGCAGGAGGGTACATATCAGAATACAACCCCACGACAGACACTTGGAACAACATCAAATACCCCAATAGCTATGATACCTTCTCCGATCCCTTCCTCCACATCAGCACAGACCACCAAGGCAACAAATGGATGACCAGCAGGAATGACAGCGAAAGCACGCTATTTAAATACGACAGTAATAACCAGTGGACAATCTACAACAACACAAACTCCGCTATACCCGATACTATTCCCCTAATATGTATAACCATTGACCAAAACAACATCAAATGGATAGGCACTTATCGCAATGGATTATTCCGCTTCGACGACACAACACCCAACGACACCACTTGGCAACACTTCAATATCAACCCCACAGGCTACTCAGGCAATACCATCGGCCACATCGCCATTGATGCCAACAACCGCAAATACCTATCCTGCACCTACAGCGGATACGTCATCTTAGACGACTCCAACCCCAACAACCCCATTTTCACTACCTATAACCACGCCACCTGGTTCGAAAACAGTTGGGGAGGATGGTACGTACCCTGGTACAGCACACTCGACAGCCACGGCAACAAATGGATTTCCACAGCTCAAGGCTTAATCAAATTCCGCAACGACAACGACCACACCATCATTCCCATCAGCAACACAGGCTTGCGCGGCTTCGCAATAGGTGCTTTATACACCGCCTCCGACGGAAAAGTGTGGGTAGGTATGATAGATGATGGCATTGGAGCTTATAATCCCGCCACCAACACATGGCAACACTACCGCTATGTCAACAACCCACAACAATTACCTAAACCCTACATCTTTGACCTTACAGAAGACAAAAACCATACACTTTGGGCAGCAACAGGCAATGGCATTACCCGATACGACCCCAATACAGACACATGGATATACAACAACGAAATGAAATTTGGTATCAACGAAATAGACGTACTATCCATTGCCGTCGACAACAACAACATAAAATGGTTAGCTTGTAATCATGAAAAACGTATCATTCGTTACAATGACAGCACAGGTGATACAATTTCATACAGATCTTCAAACACACCTTTATCAGGAGAAGATTTTTACCACCTCACCATCGACAAAAACAACTTATTGTGGATAGGCACCAACGACGGCATAACAACCTACGACGGCAATGTGTGGGACACCCTCTCTTATGATTATCTATCCAACAAACAAGTATTCAATATCTTCATAGACGAAAACGACGACCATTGGTTTTGTACCAACAAAGGCTTATACCGCGAACGCAACGGACAATGGACAGTATACGAAGACACCCTACAGTTTGAAAAAATGATAGCCGACAAACACGGCAACAAATGGGTAGGAGGCAATTTCAAACTCCGCAAACTAAGCCCCACAGGTGAATGGACAATATACCAAGCCCCCATGATCACCAGCGGAAGAATTTCAGAAATAACCATCGACCCACAAGGCACCATCTGGGCAAGTAGCGACCATGGCATAGATAAAATCTTTGACCCAACACCCAACGCATATTTCACCGCCGACACCACAGCTTGCCTCGGCTATACCATACATTGCGAAAACCAATCTGCCAACGCCACAAGCCACCAATGGAAAATAGACGGCATACCACAAACCAACACCACCCATCTCGAACATTCCTTCACCACCATCGGCACACACATCATCAGCCTAACAGCCACCAACGACTCCTGTAGCCACACCTACAGCCAAACCATCAACATACAACCAACAGCACCCTCGCTCTACCTTGGTACTGATAAAGTACTATGTGGAGCCGAAACAACCATCACACTCCAACCCAACCACAGCAATTACACCTCCTACACTTGGAGCAAAGACCAACAAACACTATCCAACACCAACAACACCCTCATCGTTAGTCAAACAGGCAACTACCAGCTACAAGTAACCGACGCTTGCGGAAACACTTCCACCGCTACCATACACATCACCATCGACGACGACTGCGTACTCCCCGGCGATACCAACAACGACAACACAGTCAACTACCTCGACCTATTACCCATCGGATTAGGCTACGGCAGAAGCGGATACCAACGCCCCAACGCCACCCTAAACTTCATCGAACAAGCCTGCCGAAACTGGAACACTACCTTGAGCAACAACCTCAACCTCAAACACAGCGACACCAACGGAGACGGCATCGTCGCAAACAACGACACCACCACCATCAACCTCAACTATGGCAACACACTCGACCAAAGCACCACCACCACACCCACACTAACCATCAACAACTACATCACAGCCGACTCCAACCCGACAATAGACACCACGCCCGACGGAAACGGCACCATTCAAATCCCCATCTTGCTCAACAACACCAACAACACCAGCAATTTAACCGTCTATGGCGTAGCCTTTAAAGTCAATTACAGTTTTAACGTAGCCGTCACAAACCCACGCCTAATATTCAACGACACATGGATTGGCACCGAAGGACACGACCTCCTAACAATACAACATTGTTATCCCACCAACAGCAAATCAGGATACATCGAAGTATCCATGACCCGAACAGACTACCAAAACACCACTAACAAAGGAAAAGCAGGCTCCCTAATTGCCGAAGTCGACCTATTTGCAACAGGCGATACCGCCACTATAGCATGCAACCTAACCATCGAAAAGGCGCAAAAAACACTCGCCAACGGACTTTACTTTCAGCTAACTCAGGGAAATCCTCTGTCTCTCACTATCAACAATCCTTTCGCTACACCAACCGTTACCATCGCCCAACCTTCAAACACCTTTGTAGCCACCAACTGTCCTCCCACTTCCCTCATCGCAACCACCACCAATTGTGACAACTGTAGCTACCTTTGGCAAAAAAACAACACAGCCATACCCAACACCAACAACAGTTCCTACAACGCCACACAAGGAGGCACCTACAGCCTCATCGTCACCAACGCCAACGGACTAACCGCCTCCACCAGCATTACCCTATACAACAATAATGCAATAATGGACAACAATGGCAATTCACTGTCCTATTGCGACACTTTTTCTAGCAACGCTACTGCCGAATACATCAAACAAATAACATTTGGCACAAACCCCGCCTACAACAACACTAGCACCGCTTCCTACATAGACTCAACTTGCACCAAAACATTCCTCATCGGCACCAACTGCCCCGCCACCATAACCCTGCAACCCAAATTTACAGGCAGCAACCAAGCCGAATATTGGACAGTATGGTTAGACCGAAACAACGACGGACAATTTGCTACAAGCGAAAAGATTTGGCAGAAAATCACCACCAACGGCAACCCTATCAGCAAAACCTTTTCTGCAAGTAGTCTGCCTTCTTCCTTGCTCAACAAAACCATGCGTATGAGAATAAGCATGAAACGCGGTTCCTTTGTTACTTCCGCTTGTGAAAACTTTGCTAAAGGACAAACCTTTGACTGTACAGTCCGTTTTGTAAGCAGCAATTGTAAAAACGAAACAGACGAACTATCTACCGACAACACCCTACATATCTATCCCAATCCTGTACAAAACACCCTGCAATATACCTACGAAACCCAGCAAGAAGGGCAAGCAAACATCAATATTTATGACCTGTCGGGCAAACTTTATTGGCAGGGAGAACAACACCATACAGCAGGACAAAATACAGGGCAAATAACCGTAGAACACCTGCCTAAAGGTCAATGTCATTAAGTTAGGGTAAGCACTTACGCCACCCGTTTATAGTTTACAAGGGTGTAGTTATTAACTGCTCTATATGGCTTTTTTTTGCGTTTGTTAGAACGCCCTGGTCGCACGGATTGTGTATGTTTAGCAAAAGTTTTAATCAATCGGTCGATTATTCGTTCAAGTTCGGACGATAACCATAATGGTAATAAATTGTTCTGTATGATGCCTGCTGTAGCACTTTCATTGACGTTTTGTTTGTAGGTAAGATTCTCTTTTCTTTCTTTTGCTTTGGCTGTTTTAGTTGGCACATTTGGGTTGGTGTTTTGTAGTTTTTGGTCATTGATTGCTGTTTCTACGGCTACACTTTGTACTTCTGGGTGGTGGTGGTTGGGTAGTTCTTGGTCGTTACCTGTCGTTTCTACAGTTACATTTTGTACTTCTTGGTCTGTATCTTTTGCTTGTTGGTCATTGTTTGGCAGTTGTTTTTTCTTGTCTTCCATAGCTTTTTTTTTGCGATAAATATTGTCATCAACAAGGAGTTGTGCGGGTTTGATCAATAGCTGATGCACGTTGTACACAAGCATAAGGGCATAGACTTCCTGGTAGATGGCATCGGGTTTGATACCAGAAAAACAAAGCATCAAAAATTTGTTTTTTAAGGTATCCAAACAACCCTCTATACCCCAACGTAAGTTGTATAACTCTCCAAATACCTCGGTCGGATACGCTGTTTGGTCTAATAATGAGGTCGCTAATACCTCAATAGTGCCGTTTTCTAAGACCACACGCACCAATCTGACCATAATAGTGCTATCTTTGGGCACTATTTGGTCACCATGGCTCAATTTTGTCTGGGTCGTGAATTGCACTATTTCGTCTGTTTTTCCAGAGGCTACAAAGTCACTGACCACCTTGTTGAAGCCCAATTTAAGGCGCATAACAAAGGGTTTTTGGTGTTGTTGCATCAACCAAAATAGCAAAAAACTACCGAAGCCACGGTCAAACAAATAGAGCGAATCATCGGGCAATTGGGCTACCCAGTCATATGCCACACTCACCTCCGCTTTGCTGAGTGGGTGTAGTTCCGACTTGATGACCATCTTATTCAACACGTCATACATTAGCATCAATCTTGTTTGGCAGGTATAGGTAGGATTTTTCTTTGACCCGCCTCTTTGGGTGCCGAACTTGTTGCGCAACTCTGGCGTTTCGG
Organism: Chitinophagales bacterium; assembly: GCA_016787295.1. Classification (GTDB taxonomy): domain Bacteria; phylum Bacteroidota; class Bacteroidia; order Chitinophagales; family UBA2359; genus JAEUUX01. The sequence goes on along the minus strand of JAEUUX010000229.1, from coordinate 502 downwards.
GCAAGGTACAGATGCTGCCATCGATGGCATTCAACTTAAAACCTGACCAAGTATGAACGACCGGGTTCTGTTCGGAGTAGAATAAACCGACCAACAATTTGTTCAAATCGCTAAACAATTTATGGGAAATCAAATAGCGACGCTGCGTAAAAGCACTTGCCGTTACGGGGGCTATCCTTTGGGAATTAAGCAAGTTATCTAGCTCCACAGCCAGCGTCTTGGTCATGTTGGAGAGCAACAAATACACCATTGTAGGGAAATCTAAGGTACGGCGGCGCGTAAATGCTTTTGGGTCGGTACGATAAGTTTCCATCGTATCTTGTTTTTCGATGAAATTGCGCAAACTTTGGATAATGATGAGGGCTAATAATTGGCTTTGTTCGATGATTGGCAACATAATAAAAGGATATTTTTGTGGTATATGCGGTTTTTACCGCAAAAGTAAGGCTTTTTTGCCTATTTTCATAATAGTCCATAAGAAAACTCTAACTTAATGACATTG
>JAEUUX010000220.1 GCA_016787295.1 Chitinophagales bacterium | reverse complement strand
CACCAGAGACTCAAGCAATTCCACCAGAGACTCAAGCAATTCCACCAGAGACTCAAGCAATTCCACCAGAGACTCAAGCAATTCCACCAGAGACTCAAGCAATTCCACCAGAGACTCATAAATATCCGTAAAAGGCTTTGTATGAAACATTTGTTATTAGCAAAAACAAAATTGTATATATCTCAAAGCCAATCCGCAGTATTTCACAAGATATTTCAAAAATTCCGAACGATGAAACCGCTCAAAATACTTATTTGTCCGCTCAATTGGGGACTTGGACACGCCACCCGTTGCATTCCCATTATCCGTTATTTGTTACAGCAAGGCTGCGAACCAATTATCGCTACCGATGGACGCGCTGCACAACTATTGAAAACAGAATTTCCTCATTTACAACACCTTCATTTGACAGGTTATGACCTACAATTTCCTAATAGTCAGCAAAATTTGGCTATTATATTAGCAAAACAATTGCCCAAAATCTTTTATCGCATCGTCCAAGAACACCAAGAACTGCAACAAATCATTACAAAATATGGTATTCAATGCGTGATTTCGGATAATCGCTATGGTTGTTGGACAAAAAAATGTCCTACTGTTTTTATGACACACCAAATTTTTGTTCGGCTACCACCTCCTTTGTCTGTTATTCAGCCGCTTTTGTGGCGACTCAATCGTTGGTTTTTGCAGCGCTACGACCATGTTTGGATACCCGACGAAGCCAATGCCACTATCAATTTAAGTGGAGAACTGTCGCACCCACAAGCCCAGCAAAGCTTGCCACGCAATTGTCAATACATCGGCATATTGTCGCGCTTCGAACCTCCAGACGAGGGAGAAAAAGGTTTAGCAAAGCAATATGACATAACGGTTTTGCTGTCGGGTGTGGAGCCGCAACGCACCGAATTGGAAAATATTTTGTTGGAACAATTGCAACATTATCCTGTTCCAAAGCGAATTTTGTTTGTTAGAGGGATTACCGAAACCAACTCTCGCCAAAATATTACGCCACAAATCATGTTCATAGACCATTTGAATAGCGAAGAACTGCGCGCTGTTTTGTTGCAATCGGATATTATCATCACCCGAAGCGGTTATACTACTTTGATGGATTTGGTGCAACTCAACAAAACCGCCTTGCTCATTCCAACGCCACAACAAACCGAGCAAGAGTATTTAGCTACCTATTTGCAAAACCAACAACTTTTTGTCAGTACTTCGCAATCCAATGTCGATTTGGCTCAGAGTATTGCCAAATTAATCAATTGGCAAAGACCGTTTTTTGCTAACACCGAAAAACAAACTTTCTCAAAAAACATACAAGAGTTATTGAAACAACTTGTTTAATTTTGCCCGTTTTTTTTGAAAAATGTCAAAAAAAAATGACTTTTTAAGCTACAAACACAACAATTTTATTTTTTTAACGTTTACTATGACAGAAATAACACTAAAATCACTACTTTTGCACCTTTTTATTGGCGTATAACGCAAAATCATAAAAATACTAAAGTCACCTAATTTTTTCAAAACAAATTTAACTGATGAAAAAAAGTTTGTTGTTCGCTGCCCTTTTGATGGTCAGCGTATTTGTTAGCCTTAACAGTTGTAAGAAAGAAGAGGAAGCACCAGATGTAGATTGTTCTACCATTTCGGGAGCTACTTACAACGCCAAAGTAAAACCTATTATAGACACTTACTGTGTAGGCTGTCATTCGGCGGGCGGAGAAGCCGAAAGCGAAGGCGTATATACCACTTTTGCAGATGTGTCCACTCACAAAAACCACATCTACGACGAGGCGGTATTGGAGAAAGCTATGCCTCCAACAGGAGCTTTGCCTGATAGCTTGATTAACATTCTCCATTGTTGGAAAGAAGCTGGTTTTCCACAGAACTAATGCCACACAAAAATCCCCTAACAACAATTGTTGTTAGGGGATTTTTGTATGTGGTTGAGAAATGCTACGCTTCTTCGTCAGTAGAAGTGTTTGCTTCGGGAGCAACTTCGGGAGCAACGAGGGCAGTATTTTCGTCAGAAACGCTTACTGTTTCGGTGCTAATAATGTCGGCTTCTTGTTCATCGGCATTGTTATCTTCGCTGCGCGGCACGGTAGCAATGGCAGCAATACTATCGGTGTCGGACAAATTGATGAGGCGCAAACCTTGTGTGTTTCGTCCCAAAATAGATATTTTGGACATGTTCATGCGGATGGTAATGCCCGATTTATTGATAATCATCAAACCGTCATCGTCGTTTACCTTACAGATACCAATTAGTTTGCCGGTTTTTTCGGTAATATTAAGGGTTGTCACACCTTTGGCACCGCGACTTGTGGTGCGATAGGCTTCCAACAAGGTGCGTTTGCCATAGCCTTTTTCGGAGAGCGACAAAATGCTATAGCGGGTGTCTTCGGCATCAATGCAAACCATGCCCACTACTTCGTCTGTTTCGGAGGTGTTGAGCGTAATGCCGCGCACTCCAGCGGCGGTTCTGCCCATTGGTCGCACATCTTCTTCATGAAAACGGACTACTTTGCCATAATAAGACCCCAAAAGGACGTTACAATTGCCGTTGGTGAGTTCGGCACCAATAAGGCGGTCGCCGTCTTGCACATTAATAGCAATAATACCATTTTGGCGTGGGCGCGAATAGGCTTCCAAAGTAGTTTTCTTGATAGTTCCGTTTTTGGTTGCCAACACGATATAGTGTGTTGTCAAAAAGTCGGTATCTTTCAAGTTGGGAACGGTCAGATAGGCACGCACTTTGTCTTCTTTGGGCAGTTCGATGATGTTTTGGATAGCTCGTCCTTTGGAAGTTTTGTTACCTTCGGGAATTTCATAGACTTTGAGCCAGAAACATTTGCCTTGTTCGGTAAAAACGAGCAAATAATCGTGTGTTGAACCCACAAAAAGGTGTTCGATGAAATCCTCGCCGCGAGAACCACTACCTTTCGAGCCTTTGCCGCCGCGTGCTTGTTCGCGGAACTCACTCAAAGAGGTGCGTTTGACATAACCCAAATGTGATACTGTAACAGCTACGTTTTCGCGGTCGATGATGTCTTCGAGCGAAATATCGCTTGAGGCGGCATATTCGATATCTGTTCGGCGTTTGTCGCCATATTTTTGTTTGATTTCGAGCAATTCATCTTTGATAATAGCCATTCGAAGCGATTCGGTGGCTAAAATTTCTTGATAATGTGCGATGCGTTGTTGTATTTCGGCATATTCTTCCTTAATTTTATCGCGTTCGAGTCCTGTGAGTCTTTGCAAACGCATATTAAGGATTTCGCGTGCCTGAATATCCGATAAACCAAAGGTGGTCATCAGACCTTCGCGCGCAATATCTGGTGTTTCGGCGGCTCTAATTAGGGCAATCACTGCATCTAAATGGTCTAAGGCAATCAAAAAACCTTCTAAGATGTGGGCGCGTTCTTGTGCTTTTCGGAGTTCGTATTGCGTTCGGCGAATAACTACTTCGTGGCGGAATTCCACAAAATACTTAATCAAGTCTTTGAGGTTGAGGATTCGTGGTTTTCCTTTTACCAAACAAACGTTGTTTACGCCATATGATGTTTGGAGGGGAGTCATGCTGAACAATTGGTTGAGAATAACGCTCGAATTGGCATCGCGCCGCAATTCATAGACAATTCGCATACCTGTTCGGTCGGATTCGTCGCGGATATCGGAAATTCCTTCTATCTTTTTTTCGTTGACCAACTGTGCGGTGCGCAGAATCATTTGTGCCTTATTGACCTGATAAGGTATTTCGGTCACGATGATTCGCTCGCGGTCTTTGCCATATGTCTCTATTTCGGCACGTCCACGCACTACCACGCGTCCGCGTCCGGTGTGAAAGGCTTGCAGTACGCCATCATGTCCATAGATGATACCACCTGTTGGAAAATCGGGTGCGGTAATAAATTTGGACAATTGGTTGATAGAGATTTCGGGATTATCAATATAGGCAATAGTGCCATCGATAACTTCTGATAGGTTGTGTGGCAGCATATTGGTTGCCATACCCACAGCAATACCTGTGGCACCATTGATGAGTAGATTTGGCAGGCGCGAAGGCAGGACAGTTGGCTCTTCCAACGAGTCGTCAAAGTTGAGCTGGAAGTCTACGGTGTCTTTGTCCAAGTCACCGGTCATCTCTTCGGCGAGGCGTTTGAGGCGTGTTTCGGTATAACGCATGGCTGCCGCCGAATCGCCATCGACCGAGCCAAAGTTGCCTTGTCCGTCGATGAGCGGATAGCGCAACGACCAATCTTGTGCCATGCGCACCATCGCTTCGTATACAGAACTGTCGCCGTGTGGGTGGTATTTACCTAATACTTCACCGACCAAACGCGCCGATTTTTTGTGGGCGCGGTTGTGGAGCAAACCCAATTCTTTCATACCATAGATAACACGGCGCTGAACGGGCTTGAGACCGTCGCGCACATCGGGCAAGGCACGCGACACAATCACCGACATCGAGTAGTCGATGTAGGCGGTTTTCATTTGTTCCTCAATATTGACTTGAACAATCCTATTGTCTATTTCTGACATATTGTGTTGGCTAAATAGGCTTTTATGGAAAGGTGGAAATGAACCACAAAGGTACGCATTTTCTGTCAAAAAACAATGCTTAGGTGGTGTTTTTTTGCGATGAGTTATTTGCTAACTGCTATGATGATATGAATTTGTTGTTTTTTCTTACATCATGTTGAATGGTTTTGGAAATGAATAGACCAATAATACAGCTTTGTGCTTTCATGGTTTCTGTGTTGTGGGGGTAATATGTTAGTCAAATGTCAGTTTTGTATCAATTTTTTGTTAAATGTTGTTAAGTAATGCTGTTTTTGTGCAAATAAAAGTCTACCTTTGCAGCCGTTTTGCCAAACTATACAGTTATGAGGTCTTTTTTGCAGTTATTGCTGGCGTTTATTATTGTGGGTCTATTTTCTTTTACAGAAGATAGCCGCATATTGTCGTCGATAGCTGCTTCTACAAATAGTGTGCTAACAAGCAAAGCTTTTGCAGTAAAAGGCAGTATTTATGATGCTCTTGTTAGTATGGAAACCGATGAAGAAGCTATTGAAGAAATAGATGAGGACGATGATTATCATCTCTACGTTGGTTTGTCAAATACTTCCTATCGGCTTTTTAATAGCGGTTTTTTGTATGCGCTACTTCGGTATCATATTGTATTAGTTAAACGAAAATTATTCCTTCTTTACCTTGCTCTTAAGGTAGATTATTGTCCCTCCCTTTTGGCTTAATTTCTCTAAGCCGTCCTTTTTTTCGCTTATTTCCCTGATTTTGTTGCTCCTTATCCATAACTATACACCATAGTTATTGGGATAGGTGTGTGTGCTTAGTACAAGTGTGTTTTGTACTAAAACAAGTTCGTGTGCCATATCAAGGGTAAATAAGCTAAATTCCACCATTTTTCCTGTCATTTTTTTATTGTCATTGCTGCGCAATTAGCAAGGGCGGCTTTGTGCCGTCGGTGTGTCCCAAACGGACACCGCAAACTGCTGCGCACGATTATTTCTTTCGTTTATCGGGCATCAGCAAAAAGGGAGGGTGCCACAATATTTACCAAATGAGTACTACAAAAAAAATTAACAATAACAGTTCATTAGCATTGCCCAAAGACGGCATTGAGGGACTAAAAGAAAATTTTGTGACCGATGCCATATCGGGTTTTATTGTTTTTCTATTGGCTTTGCCCCTAAGTTTGGGTATTGCAAAAGCCTCTGATTTCCCACCTTTGATGGGATTATTAACTGCCATTATTGGCGGTATGATAGTGAGTTTTTTGGCGGGGTCGCGCCTCACCATCAAAGGACCTGCGGCGGGTTTGATTGTCATTGTGGCGGGAGCGGTTGCCGATTTTGGTGGCGGCGAAACGGGTTGGCATCTTGCCTTGGGTGCAATGGTCGTGGCGGGCATTGTACAGATATTGTTTGGCGTTTTTCGCTTGGGCAAATTATCCGATTTCTTTCCCTTGTCTGCCATACATGGTATGTTGGCTGCCATTGGTTTGATTATTATTGCCAAACAATTGCCCGTATTGATGGACATTGACCCTGCTATGACCAAAGGTAAAGACCCTTTTGAACTGCTGGCGAGCATTCCCACTTTTATTGCCCATTTAGACCCCAAAGCTACTTTGGTGGGCGTGGTGAGTTTTATTATCATGATGGGTATGCCTTTGATTAACAACAAAATTATTAAAAAAATACCACCACCGCTTCTTGTCTTAATGTTTGCTATTCCTGCTGAATTGATAATGGATTTTCAACACACCGAACCGCCTTATGCCTTAGTGCATATCGGCAATTTGTTGGAGAATATTAAAGTGAATGTAGATTTTTCGGGCATGGCGCAAACCGGAGTTTTCATCAAATACGTCATTATGTTTGCTCTGGTGGGCAGTTTAGAAAGTTTGCTCACCATGAAGGCTATTGACCTGATGGATCCTTACAAACGCAAATCTGATGCTAACAAAGACCTTATTGCAGTGGGAATTGGCAATACCATAGCGGCTATTTTGGGCGGCATGCCAATGATTTCGGAAGTGGCGCGTAGTAGTGCCAACGTTAATAATGGTGCAAAAACGCGTTGGGCGAACTTTTTTCATGGCTTTTTTATCCTTACGTTTGTGTTGTTGGCGGTGCATTTGATTGAACTTATTCCTAATGCTGCTTTAGCGGCGATGTTGATTACGGTGGGTATTAAATTGGCGCACCCCAAAGAATTTATCCATACCTTCCAGATTGGTAAAGAGCAGTTGGCTATATTCTTGATAACGATTTTCTTTACGTTGTATGAAGACTTGTTGGTTGGTATTGCGGCGGGCATTATCCTCAAAATTATTATTCACCTATTCAGAGGCTTACCAATTGGAGCCATGTTCAAAGCTCCTACCCAAGTGTCGTTTAATGATAACGAATACTTAGTGGAAATTGACAAAGCAGCCGTTTTTACTAACTTTTTGGGCATTAAAGATAAATTAGCCGAAATTCCGGGTGGACATAATGTCACTATTGACCTGCAAAAGACCAAATTGGTAGATCATTCGGTTATGGAAGCCCTGCATTTGTTCCAACATGATTATGAAGCAACAGGCGGTAGTGTACAGATTATTGGTTTAGATGAACATGCTCCTGTATCGGAACATAACCTGGCGGCACGTACCAAAAAAACTACCGTTGCTGTATAGGTTTTTATAGAACGGGTGGGTTATTAGGGGAATGAGGTGTGGTGCATTTTTGCTTGAGAGTTGATGTTACGTAGTCCTTGTTTGGCAAACCTTTCGGGAGTTTTGAGCCTCCGAAAGGTTAAAAGCTCTAATTTTGGTGTTGTTGAATATTTTTCCACAATATTCCACCTCAAAAGCATTGTCATCACAAATAATACCACTATTCCCCTGAAAAATCGCATTGGGCTGTTCAATATTTTTATTTCACCTTCAAAAAATACCAAAACATGGATAAACATGCTTTCAATGAGCATCATGTATTGCACGAACTAAAACATTTTTTGCCTTCACAGACACCTTTGAAGGACTTTATACATCACAATTCTTTGCACGCTTTTCAAGAAATGCCCTTCTATGAAGCTATTTTTAAGGCACGCAAAATTTTTGGTATTCACGTTACTTTTTCGATGAACGACTACCGAAAATTGTACGAAATTGGTCGTATCCGTTTGGAGATTATTGACCAAGTGCTGCAAAAACGCAAAGGCAACGACGAGCCTGCTACATGGCGCGAAAAGATGTTGCAAAAGTCATACATCAGTACCCGCTTGCCGCGCATAGGGCGTTTGCGAGCCAACTGGAAACACCTTTTTCACATTGACTTAGACAACGCTGTACAACCACTGTTTTTCAGAATATTGTGCAGTTATTTAGACCAAGGCGTAGCCATACAGCATTTTCCGTTTGAGAATGATGGTCTGTTGTCCGCTGTTCGGCAGTTGGAACAAAGCAGCTTCACGAGTTTTTTTAAGCACGCCAGCACCCGCAAATTGTTGTTTGATACCAGCAACTGCACTATCCCCAAACTGTTGGAGCGCATTGTGGGCAAAGAGGCGTATTTTGAACAATATCTCTTTGACCAACAATTTACACACCGCGGCTGGTCGGGTATTGTTTCGGCTATTGAAGACAACCCGAGTAGTATTTTGTATGCCAAAAAGGTCAATTTTGCGGACGCTATCATCTTGGAATTGCTCTTGGAAATTGATGCTTTGGACAGTTTGTTGGGCAAAGCTTGGCAGCCTTTGTGCCAAAAGCTGAACGAGCCGCCTTTGGATTTGTTTGCCGACGAGCCTTTGAGCGAGCAGGAAGAGGTATTGAGCCTTTGGCAAGATGCTTTTGAATGGAGCTACTATGATGAAGTTTTGGCGGGTGTTAGACAGTTGAACGCCAACAAAGCGGCTGTTGCGGAGGCTACCGAAACTATACAGCAACGGTTTCATGCCATTTTTTGCATAGATGAACGCGAAGATTCTATCCGCCGCCACACAGAAGAAGTTGCGCCCGATTGCGAAACCTTTGGCTGTCCAGGATTTTTTGGCGTGGAGTTTTTCTTTCAGCCCGAAAACGGCAAATTTTATGAAAAGTTGTGTCCGGTGGTGGTCACGCCCAAGTATCTGGTAAAAGAGTACAATGTGAAAGGGCATCGCCACCACGAAGTACTATATTCCAAGTATTCGCATAGTTTTCTAATTGGTTTTTTTGTGTCTTTGGGTTTGGGTTTGTGGGCAGCTTTTAAGCTATTTTTAGCCCTTTTTCGCCCCAAGATGAGTCCTGCTATCTCCGATGCTTTTGCATATATGCACATTGACGGCGAGTTGCAGATAGAAAACAAATCGCCTGACGACATTGAAAACGGTTTGCAAATTGGTTTTACTGTCGAGGAAATGGCGACGCGCGTAGAGAATCTTTTGCGCAGTATCGGCATGGTCAGTCGCTTTACGCCTATAGTATATGTAGTGGCGCATGGCTCGAGTAGTGCCAATAATCCGCATCACGGTGCGCATGATTGTGGTGCATGTAGCGGTCGTCCGGGGGCTACCAATGCGCGGGTGTTTGCTTTTATGGCAAATCACCCCAAGGTAAGGGCTATCCTTGCCCAAAAAGGTTTGGTAATCCCCGACAGCACCCAATTTGTGGGCGCTATGCACGACACCGCTGCCGACATGATGGGCTATTATGACGAAAAGATACTGACAGCCGACAACCAGCAGCGACACCGCGAAAACAAGGAATTGTTTGAACGTGCCTTAGACCTCAACGCCAAAGAACGCTCGCGCCGTTTTGCGTCTATCAACACCAATGCCGACCTTCGGACGATACGCGAAGCAATTCGCAAGCGGTCTGTTTCTTTCTTTGAGCCGCGTCCCGAGTTGGGGCATGGCACCAATGCGCTTTGTTTTGTGGGCAACCGCAACCTCACGAAGGGTTTGTTTCTCGATCGCCGCGCCTTTATGAACTCCTACGACTACCGAACCGACCCGACAGGTGCCATTCTCCTCAACGTGATGAAGCCTTTGCCGCCTGTGTGTGGTGGTATCAATTTGGAGTACTATTTTTCGCGGGTAGATAACTACAAAATGGGTGCAGGAACAAAGTTGCCGCACAATGTAATGGGCTTGATTGGTGTGGCGAATAGCAGCGATGGCGATTTGCGTCCGGGCTTGCCGCTTCAAATGATTGAGGTGCATGACCCAGTTCGCTTATTAATTATTGTGGAGCATTATCCCGAAATAGTGCTTAAAGCCGTGCAAACACTGCCCGACCTCTACCAATGGTTTACGCACGGCTGGGTACATTTGGCAGCCATAAATCCCGATACAAACCAGTGTTATTATTTTGAAGATGGGCAGTTTAGGGAATATGTACCGCTCAAGGGCGATATTGAAACGGCTAAAAATGTGCATCAGATAATAGACAAATCCAAAGAAATGCCTACCAACTACATCGTCCATGCCACCGAAGAAAACATTCCTGTTCATATTTTAGACAAATAACCACACCATAACCATGATATATTCCTATCTGTCCTATTTCGTCATCGTGCCGTTCATAGGACTGTTGATTAGTCTTTTTCCGTCCAACGAACAGGAAAAACTGCTCTACCGTATAGTAGTGGCAACGCTGGTGGCGCATATAGTTGGCGCTTTGGCATTCACGCTATTGTGGATAAGCAACGGAATGCCTGTTTTGACCGAAAAAGCATTAGACCTTTACAATAGCAGTAGCGAAAGCAATATCTTTTTAGATTTTTATTTTGACCGAATGACGGTGGTATATGGCATGATTTCGTCTGCTATTACCTATATGGTAGCCCGATTTAGTCGCTACTATATGCACCGCGAAAAAGGCTATAAACGTTTTTTTAATAACCTATTGGCTTTTTATTTGGGCATCAACTGCATTATTTTTGCGGGTAATTTTGAAACCATGTTCATTGGTTGGGAGATTATTGGTGTGAGTTCCTTTTTTCTTATCGCCTTTTATCGTGACCGCTATTTACCCGTCAAAAATGCCCTCAAAGTCTTTTCTATTTACCGTTTAGCCGATGTTTTTTTCTTGTTGGGCATTTGGATTGCCCATCATTTGTTTGAAAAAAGCATCACTTTTGCCGAATTGCAGGATATTGCTTGGCAAAATTATCCCATTATCCAGCAACACAGCCACTTGTTCGCTTTGTTACCCTATTTTTTCTTGGTGGTAGCAGCGATTAAGTCGGCACAACTACCATTCTCCTCATGGTTGCCGCGTGCTATGGAAGGTCCCACGACATCAAGTGCCATATTTTATGGCTCTTTGTCGGTGCATATTGGTGTGTTTTTGCTGATTCGCACCTATCCTCTTTGGCAAAACAACACCGTATTTTGTATAGTTTTGATAGGGTTAGGTTTGCTCACCACCTTAGTGGCGGGCAGTATTGCACGGGTGCAGTCAACTGTCAAGACACAAATTGGATATGCCTCTATTGCCCAAATTGGTTTGATGTTCATTGAAGTAGGCTTGGGGCTACACACTTTGGCGCTGCTCCATTTTGCGGGTAATGCTTTTTTGCGCACTTATCAACTGTTGGTGTCTCCGTCTGTTTTGGGCTATCTTATTCACGACCAGTTTTTTAATTTTATTCCACCGCAGCATCCCAATGAAAAAACATGGTGGGGCAGGCTCAATTTGAGCTTCTATACCTTGGGCATTAAAGAATGGAACTTAGACCGTTTGCTCTACAACTTTTTGTGGCAGCCGCCCAAGTTAATTGGTTTGCTGTTCCGTTATATCAATAGCCGCATTGTAGCGATAGTTTTCATTTTGTTCTATGTATTTGGGTTCTACACCTCCTATCATCACGAGTTGGTACCAGACAGTTGGGCGCACCTTTTGCCCGAAGTATTTGCTTTGGTAGGTGTTTTGGTTGCCCTAAAAGCTTTTACGGAGCGCAACAGTGCTACCATAGCCTTGTTGATGATTGTCATTAACCAGCTATTTACGGCACTGTCTATCAGCTATAACGAACAATTTGAGTTCCACGAAATTCTGCTCTACCTAAGCGGTATTGTGCTATCGGGCATAGTGGCTTGGGCGTGCATACAACGCCTACGGCGCGAGGGCGAACCCACAGACCTTAACGACTTTCAGGGTCACTCCTACGAACGTCCGCGCCTGACGATGGCGTTTATGTTAGCGGCTTTGGGCTTGTCGGGTTTTCCTATCACCCCTACTTTTGTGGGTGAGGACTTGTTGCTCGGACATATCCACGAAAACCAAATACCCCTCACCGCCCTAACTGCCATTAGTTTGATATTGGTAGGATTGGCTTCGATGCGAATGTATGCCCGCTTGTTTTTAGGACCACATATCAAGGGCTACCACGAAGTAGCTTTTAGGTCGTCATAGTCCGTTTTCTTTTCTATGGCAAATGGGTGAACGTAATTAATAAAGAGGGAAAGGGGTAGCAATAAACGTTTGCACACAAGGCTACGGCTGCTCCTGCTCCCTTATGATGGACTGCTTGTGATGATGTATTAGCTACTTAATATAAGCACAAAACCAATAATGGCTATTGCCAAAACCCATTATTATACCACAAAAATTCTAAAAACTAACGTTGAGATAACGTAATTCATAATGGGGAGAGGAGTGACAAGATTTTTTCTCAAACGATGCCAAAGTTGCTCCTACTCCCTTTTTATAATAGGCTATTTGCTATCGCTTAACTTATACTTTTTTTCATAGAAATGGTGTTTGAAAAGCCATAAATGCGATAATACTGCAAGTGCTTTGTAGATAAAATAAGATTTAACCAACCAATAAGTTGAAAACATGCGTATCAGGTAAGGAATGCACAGAGTTGGTTAAAAAAGCAGGATAGGGGCAGTAATTGGTTGCGGTTGCTGCCAAAACTGCTCCTTTTTTCCTGTTTTAGGCTGCTTTTGTCTAAAAAAAACGTACTTTTGCAGCCCCCAAAACTGCTATCCAACCATACAACTATGCAATAGCACGCTTCCACACTAAATTTTAACAGAAAATTATCATGCAAAAAATACTGTATAGCCTTATTTTTTTGTGCAGCCTATCTTGTTCCCATTGGGCAGCCGCACAACGCATACACACCGACAACCAAAATGCTTGGTTGATGTATTTTGGCAACCATGCCTTTAATGACCATTGGGGTTTGCACTTAGAAGCACAGTGGCGCCGCAGCGAGTTGTTTGCCAAAGACCAGCAACTGTTGTTGCGCGGCGGAATTAATTACTACCTTAACAAACAAGCCACCCTCACGGCTGGTTATTGTTTTGTGGAGACCTATCCGTATGGCGAGTTTGCCGCAAAGTCATCGTTCCCAGAGCATCGCATTTGGGAGCAGTTTCAATACAAAAGCCAAGTGGGTAGAGTAGAGTTGGTGAACCGTTTGCGATTGGAGCAGCGTTTTGTACACTCGCCCGCCCTGCAAGCCGATAGCACCTACGCCGCTGGTGATGCCATCTATACTAACCGTTTTAGGGTGCTGAACCGCATTTCTATCCCTTTCAAAGGCAAAACTATTGAGGACAAATCTTTTTATTTGTCTTTGTACGACGAACTATTTGTCAACTTTGGTGAAAAAGTAGGCATGAACATCTTTGACCAAAACCGCGCTTATGCTGCCATTGGCTACAAAATCCCCAAAGTAGGGCGATTGGAGGCAGGTTATATGCTCCAAACAATTGTTAAATCCGACGGCATTAAGGTCGAAGATAACCACACCTTGCAAATAGGGTTAATGGCTAATTTGCCTTTTAGCAAAGCCAAAAAATAAGCTTACTCAACAGGTTTTTAATAGTATCATACACAAAAAATCGCCCAAAATCCTGCTTGGATTTTGGGCGATTTTGGTATTTATGGGTTGTATATTGTTGTGGTGTGGTGCTTAATTGCTATTATATGTATAGCACCGGTTTGTTATACTTTGATAACGACCTTAAAAAGTGGTTTTAGCTTGTGTTGTTGTAAAAAAATGACAAATGCCTGATATTTTGATAATGACACTCTGATAACAAGCTTATCAAGGTGTTATTTGTTATTATCAAAACAAACCCGATTAACTTACAAGCTCAAAATAATAAAAACCCCGACGGGGTGACACGTTTATAGCCTCAAAATAATAGAATAATTAACATAAACCCCAACGGGGCAATGTCATTAAGTTAGAGTTTTCTTATGGACTATTATGAAAATAGGCAAAAAAGCCTTACTTTTGCGGTAAAAACCGCATATACCACAAAAATATCCTTTTATTATGTTGCCAATCATCGAACAAAGCCAATTATT